>JAYUXQ010001220.1:0-16657 GCA_043752905.1 Nannocystis sp.
TGCACCGCTCGTTATTCGCGTCGCTTCTCCGGCAGATGTACCGTCTTTGCGAACTACTTTTTCGCGGACACGAATGACAACCTCGACAGCAATGACACGCCGCCACGGCCTCGGTCCGGCCACGGGTACATGTCAGACCTGCCGCTCCTGTCGGCTTGAAATGATGCGTGCAGACGGTTTCGCAGCGACGCACGGAGGCCCAGTCAGAGTGCGCAGGGAGCACCGAAGAGGCGGTCAAAATAGACGACGAAGCCCCGTCCAGGCGGCTCGGTGGCGAGGCGCCCATGTACCCATGTACCCATGTACGCGCGCACCGGCGTACGCGGTGGCACCCGAGGTCACCAACCGTTCGCACTGCGCGGCACGCAATCACCTTGGACAGCGCATGCGGGCTCTTGGACCCCATCCACCCGCCGATCTGTCCTTTGAGGACACATCACTTCATTCGGAGGCCGTGGGGCGTGGGTTCACAGCGGGGCGTTCTTGGTCCACATGAGCGCCCCCGGGACGCTGATCAGGCTGACGTTGGCGGCGCAGGTGGCGATCGGGACGCCGCCGCAGCTGACGGGGCCCTGACCGGCGGCACGCGCCTGGTTCATGCACACCGCACCGTTGGCGCCCCACACGGCCTCATTGGTCGCGGTCGCGTTGGCGAAGCTGCTGACGCCCCACACGTCCTGGATCTGTAGCATGTTGCCCGGAGCGGTGAACGACTGGCCACTCCCGCAATAGTCGGCGCGCACGACACGAACGGCCACCTCGAAGTCAGGGACGGTGATGTCCCACGGCTTGTATCCCCATGTGACGGCCTTGCCGACCGCGCCGGAGGTACAGCCGAGGTACAGGGTGTTGGCGCGGTCGAGAATGTCCCCGGTGGCAGAGTCGACGGTGATATCGGCGATCGGCACGGCGGTCGACTTGCCGTCGAGGTCGGGGTCGCACAGGTACGCGATGTTGTTTTGCGCGTCGTAGTGCTGGAAAGTGTACCGCCAGATGCCTTGATTGTTGGTCGCGCTGGCGATCCACATCATCGCCGGGGTCTCGACAGCGCCAGCGACCAGCGTGAGCTCCCACTTCGAACCGACCAGCTGCTGGCCGGTGTAGGTGACCAAACCCAGGCCGGCCCGGATCTCGCCGTCCAGGGCCTTGACGCGGTCGGCGACGATGAAGTTGTTGCCCTGCTTGACCTGCACGCGGTCGAGGCGGACGCCGTCATACTTGCCCTTCGTGAGGTCGAGGGCCGCGAAGGCGTGGGTACCGAGCGCGCTGGTGTTGAGCCACACGCCGCCGCCGACGGGCCGCAGGAACACGGCGCCCGCGTCATCACCGTCGGCGCCCTGCTCAACCGGGTCACAGCCGGTCGTGAGCACGAGTGCGGCGCCCAGGGCGAGGAGACATGGGACGATGCCGCGGCGAGTCATGATGTTGCTATGGCCTGCTCGCGCGGCCGTGGCACATCCGGGCGAAACGGCAAGCCCGACGTCCTGGCGCCGCCCACGTGGACTGCTTATTCGCTGCGCGACGACTGCGATGCTCGGGAGCTTCGGCATGCAGGAGACCGCCGCGAGGCGGCTCGTCAGCGCCTCAACTCCTGCAACTGTCGCAGGTATTCGGTAGTTGCTGCGGCCGGCGCTGGGGGCCACGTTGCGATGCGCAGCACCGCACCCGCGAAGTGCGCAGTGCGCGGCCGAATTTATGGTCGGCGGCGGCGGTCGCCCCACGCCTCGACGCCACGCCGCGGCCTCGCCACGACATCGGGGGCCTCGCAAACCGTGCGCTCGTGGCGTGACGAACGCTGCAGCGCGATCTCCCTGGATCGGGTCCTGCAGGCCGGCATGTGCTCTCCGGGGCCTCATTCCTCTCGAGCGAGGGTCCGCGGCGGGCGACGCACTCGCCGAGAAAGCGGCTATCTTATGGCCCGAGGAGGCTGCCGGTCGGGCAAGCGAGTCCCACGAAGGATGAATTCCAGGACACGGGCGTCGCAGGCGTCACGCGTACGGTCGCCGGTCGCCCGGACCTGCCCGCCAGCAAGCCCCAGCCCCAGCACCAGCCTGGTACGGGTCGCCGTGTCCCGAGCGCCTTCGATGAGACCTTCGTCGAGACCAACCGAGCGCCGGAGCCGGCGTCGAAGGTCACGGAGATGCCGCTACCCGCGGTCGTGGGCCCGACCTCGACGCAATCGCAGCTGCTGGCTCGCATCGGCCGCTTCACCGTGCTCGAGGGGCTCGGCGAGGGCGGCATGGGCATCGTCTACGCCGCCTACGACGACCAGCTCGACCGCAAAGTCGCGGTCAAGGTCCTGCGCAACGGGACGATGCGCAAGGACCCGCAGGCGCGCGACCGGATGCTGCGCGAGGCCCAGGCGATGGCCCGCGTCTCACACCAGAACATCGTGACGGTGCACGAGGTCGGCTCGCACGAGGGCGAGATCTTCATCGCCATGGAATTCGTGCGTGGCCAGAGCCTCGGCAACTGGCTGCACAGCGCGCCACGCGGCTGGCGAGAGAGCGTCGCCGTGCTCGTGCAGGCCGGCCGCGGACTGGCGGCCGCCCACGCCGCGGGGCTCATCCACCGCGACTTCAAGCCGGCCAACGTGCTCGTCGGCAGCGACGGGGTCGTCAAGGTCCTCGACTTCGGCCTCGCTCGCGCGGTCGACAGCCCGCTGCCCGCCGCCGAGGCCCCCGCGCCGCTGCGCATGGCGACCACCAGCTCGCTCGACACCGACCTGACGCGCACCGGCGCGGTGCTCGGCACGCCGGCCTACATGGCCCCGGAGCAGCACCTCGGCGAGCCGGCGACCGAGAAGAGCGACCAGTTTAGCTTCTGCGTCAGCCTCTACGAGGCGCTCTATGGTCAGCCGCCGTTCGACGCGACCTCGCTGCTGGCGCTCACCTATGCGGTGACGCAGGGCAAGGTCCGCGAGCCGCCCGCGGGCGTGGCGGTGCCGACGGCCCTGCTGCAGATCGTGCTTCGCGGGCTCTCGGTCAACCCGAGCAAGCGCTTCGCGTCGATGCCCGCGCTGCTCGGCGCGCTCGAGCGCACGCTCGAGCGCCGCCGTGTGCCATGGTTCGTGGTCGCCGGCGTCGCTGGCATGATCGGCGCGGCCGGCTTCACCGCGGCGTCGCTGCGCCCGGGCGAGGACACCTGCGCGGCGGTGTCGGGCGAGCTGGTCGGCGTGTGGGACACCGCGTCGGCCGAGGCCGCCCGCCAGGGCCTGCTCGCCACCAAGGTGCCGTTCGCCGAGGACACCTGGGCCCGCGTGCAGACCCGCCTCGACACCTACGCGCGCGAGCTCGCCGAGATGCGCGTCGACGCCTGCCGCGCGCACGCCGAGGGCCGCTCGTCGATGCGCCTGTTCGACCTGCGCACCGCGTGCCTCGACCAGCGCCACGCGAGCCTCGCGGCGTTCGTGGCGATCCTCAAGACCGCCGACGCCGAGGTCGTCGGCAACGCGGCGGCCGCCTCCGCGGCGCTGCCCTCGATCGCGGGCTGCGGCGACACCCAGGCGCTCACCGACGCCGTCGCGCCGCCGGAAGATCCAGACAGCATCACGCGCGTCGCCGCGGTCCGCGGCGTGCTCGCGGAGGCCCAGGTCCACGAGTCCGCGGGGCAGTTCGCCCGCGGGCTCGAGCTGGTCGATGGCATCGACCTCAAGGGCCTCACGTACCCGCCGTTGCAAGCCGAGGTCGGGCTGCGCCACGGCAGCCTGCTCAGCGAGGCCGGGCGTCACCCGGACGCGATCACCGAACTCACCGAGGCGCTGCGCGTGGCGATCGCCAGCGGACACGACCTCGCCGCGGCGGCGATCGCCACCCGCCGCGACTTCATCCGCGCCGCCCGGCTCGGGCAAGGCCGCGAGGTGCTGGACGACGCTCCGCTGGTCGAGGGTCTGGTCGGGCGCGTCGAGATGTACAGCGAGGGTCGCGAGTATCGCGGCGACCACCTCAACAACCTCGGCATCGCCTACGCCGAGCTCGGCGAGGTCCAGCGCGCCCCCGAGTTCTTCGCCGCCTCGATCGACGCGCGCCGGGCCGTGCTCGGCGAGGACCATCCGCAGGTCGTCTATGCGCTCAGCAACCTCGGGCTCGCGCTCGTCAACAGTGACAACGTCGTCGAGGGCACCCAGCGCCTGCGCACCGCGTTCCTGGCGGCCGAGTCGACCCTCGGACCCAAACACCCGCACATCGCCCTGCTGGCGGTCAACCTCGGATACGGCCACGAAGCCCTGCGCCAATATCGCGACGCGGCGACTTACTTCGAGCGCGGGCTCGCGTTGCAGACCGAGCTGCTCGGCCCGGACTCGCCAGACCTGTTGTATGTGCTCCGCGCGATGGGCTTCCTGGCGCTGGAGCAGCGCCGCTGCGACGAGGGCACGGAGAGCTTCACCCGCGCGCTGCGGGTGATCGGCGCGACCCCGGAGACCGACAACCCCGCGGCCCTGCTGGTGCTGGCGGGCCTCGGAAGCGCGGCGCTCTGCCGCGGCGACGTGGACGTCGCGCGCACGCACCTCGAGCGGGCGCTGGCGCTCGGCGAGCGGGCCCACGGGCCCGAGGACCTCAACATCATCGACGTCCTCGATTACCTCGTGGACATGTACCTTCGGACAGGCGACCTCGACCAGGCGCTGCTCCAGGCCCAGCGCGGCCTGGCGATCCGCCGCGCGAAGCTCCCGGCGAACTCGACCCGCCTCGGCGAGTCGTATCGCCGGATCGCCGAGGTCCACCGCCGCGCGCACCGCTTCAACGAGGCCGCGACGGCGCTGCAGCTGGCGCAGGCGCTGCACGACGCGCGGCCGGTGATCGAGAGCGTCGAGTCGGCGAGGATCCGTCTGTTGCTCGGTGACCTCACGCTCGAGCGCGGCGAGGCGGCGGCGGCCCGCGGCCACTACGAGCGCGCCGTCGCGATCTACGCGCCGATCGTCGATCCGGACGCGTTCGAGCTGTCGATGGCCCGCTACGGCCTCGCGCGGGCGATGAGCGCCCAGGCCGGCAGCGTCACGCCCGAGGCCCGCGCCCTCGCCGAGCAGTCGCTGACGATCCTGCAGGGCATGGGCACCGCCTTCGCCCCGGAGCAGCGGGCCGTCCGCGCCTGGCTCGCGCGCCCGAAGTGATGCGAGCGAGGCCCGATCGGGCCCGCGCGCGCGCCAGCTAGCGCTTGCGCAGCGCGACGAGCGAGCGCAGCACCTGCACGGCGCCGCGGGCCTTCTCGAGCACGCCCGCGCCGTAGATCGCCTTCACAGCGCCGGTGACCAGCGGGAGGGTGGCGGCGCGGATCGGGTAGAGGGCCATGCCCTGGCGGACGGGGATGCGGTCGGTGACGATCGCCTTCTCGTTGCAGCAGGCGCGCAGGCCCTCGCAGCCGTTGATCTTGCCAAAGCCCGAGATCTTGACGCCGCCAAAGGGCAGCGACTGGATCATGTATGCGAGGCCGAAGTCGTTGATGGTGGTCATGCCGGCCTGAATGGCGCGGGCCATCCGCCGGGCGCGCTTCGGGTCGCGGGTGAACACGCTGGACCCGAGGCCGTAGGCGCAGTCGTTGGCGCGCGCGATCGCGTCGGCCTCGGAGGTCACGCGCATGATGACCATCACCGGCCCAAAATGCTCCTCCTTCATGATCCGCATCGAGTGGTCGACGTCGACCAGGATCGTCGGCGGATAGAAGTTGGTGCCGAGCTCCGTGCGCGGCTTGCCGCCGGTCAGCACGCGGGCGCCCTTGCTGACCGCGTCATCGATCAACGCCTGAATGATCTCGAGCTGGCGCGGCATGGTCATCGCGCCGAGGTCGAACTCGCCGCCGCCGGGCGGGCCCTGGCGCAGCGCCTGCGCCCCCGCGAGCACGCGCTCGAGGAAGGCGTCGTACACGGCGGAGAACACGTACAGGCGCTCGGCGCCGACGCACATCTGGCCGCACGCGTTGAACACCCCGAACAGCGCGGTCGAGGCCGCCTGGTCGACGTCGGCGTCGTCGCAGATGATCATCGGGTCCTTGCCGCCGAGCTCGAGGATCACCGGGGTCAGGGTCTCGGCGGCCGCGGCCATCACCTTGCGGCCGTTGTGCGGCGAACCCGTGAAGAAGATCTTGTCGACGCCGGAGGTGACCAGCGCCGAGCCGGTCTCGCCGTAGCCGGTCACGACCTGCACGAGGTCGGTCGCGTGGCCGCGGGCGCGCAGCACCTCGGTGAAGATCTCGAGGTACTTGAGCGACGACCAGCTCGCCAGCTCCGAGACCTTGATGACCACCGCGTTGCCGGCGAACAGCGCCGGGATCACCGGGCAAAAGAAGTTGTGGAACGGAAAGTTCCACGGACTAATGACACCGATGACGCCAAGCGGGAGGTACTCGACGCGGGCCGTCTTGTGCGGCAACAGGCCCGATGCGCGCGACTGCGGGCGCAGGTCCTTCTCACCGTGCGCGATCGTGTAGCGCAACTTCTCGCAGACCGGGAAGATCTCGCCCATCGCCGCGTCGACCATCGTCTTGCCGGAGTCGTGCACCGCGAGGCTCGAGATCTCCTCCTGGCGCGCGACGACGGCGGCCAGGATGTCCTTGAGGACAGCCCGGCGCTCGGCGAACGAGGTGGCGGCCCAGGCCGGCTGCACCGCGCGACCGCGGCCCACGGCGGCGACCACCGCGGCGCGGTCCATCACCGGCAGCTCGCCGTGGCGTGCCCCCGTCGCGGGGTCGGTGCACACGATCGTCGCGGGAGAGGTCGATATGGCGGCGAGGTTCGACATGGCGGGCGCACCCTACCCTCCCGGCCGACCCGCAGCGCCACCGTTCGACTTGAGCCGGATCACGGCACAGGCAAGATGCGTCGTCGCCCTCGTCACCCTCGTCGTCGCCCTCGTCGTCGCCCTCGTCCTCGCCGTCCTCCTCACCCTCGCCCTTCAGTTGCCGGTCGCGGCCGGCTGTTACAGCGCCGGAAAATTATCGAGGGCGGGTCGCGTCGGGCACCGGGGAGAGGCCGGGGGTCATCATCGCGACCCACGACTGCGGGCGGGCGATCGTCTGCAGGCGCATGAACACCTCGCAACGGGTGATCAGCTCCGCGCCTGCGCCCCCGCCGGACCACTCGCCGAGGCGATGGCTGACGCACGCGGCGTGCAAGGCCATGTCGGCGGCCTCGAAGGCGGCGACCGCGGTGTGCAAGCGGTGGATGACAGCGGCGGGCGAGCGCCCGTTGGCGGCCGCCGCCATCGCCCGCAGCAGCGCCCCGATCGCCCGCCCCTGTGGCGTGCCGGCGGCCTCGATCGTGCGCCGCTCGCCGTCCGCGATCGCGTGCAGGGCAGCCTTCTCGGCGCCCGTGCAGCCGCGCGCGCAGGCCAGCGCGACCTGCCCGCGCAGGGCGCTGGCGTTGATCCGCTGGCTGCGCGCCGTCAGCACGCGCCACTTCTCATAGTAGCCCCACGACCCCTCGATGCGGGTCCACGCGCCCGTGATGTCGCCGGTATAGAGATCGCAGTGGACCTCGATCATCAGGGCCCGCAGGTGCGCGGCCGGGAGCTCCTGGTTGAGCCCGACGCGCGTCGCCTGACGCACGTGCGTGCGGGCCTCGACGATCGCGTCGCTGGCGATCAGCGTCAGCGCGGAGTAGTACGCGGCGACGAACTCCATCATCGAGTTGCCGGTCTCCTTGGCCTGTTGCCCGAGCACCGCGCTGCGGTGAGCGATGCTGCGCAGCTCGCCGCGGGTCTCGAGCAGCGCCATCAACATCAACATGCCGAAGTTGCACTCCCACGACACGCCGGCGCAGTGGCTGCGCAGGTAGGTCCCGCCGAACTCGAGGGCGTGCAGGCCCTCGCTCCAGCGGCTCGCCAGGCCCGCCGCGACGCCGCTCATGATCGCCGAGAAGCCGATCAGGTACGGGTCTTCGCTGGCCAGGGTGTGGCGCTGGCTGCGGGCGTGCAGCACGTCGAAGATCTCGGGGTCCTGGTCGCGGGTCAGCAGGGCGCCGAGGGCGACCAGGCCGCGGACCACCCGGGCCTCGTCGCCGAGCGTGCGGGCCATCAGGGCGCTCGCGGCCGCAAAGTAGGCCCCGCGCACCGGGCTGTGGATCAGGAAGCCCTTGCTCGCCGACCACAGCGCATCGACGGCGAGGATCGACGCCGTGTTCGCCAGCGTGGGGCCGGGCTCGTCGCGCGCGAGGGCGCCGACGATCGTGACGAACTGGCGATGGATGTCCTCGCTGGCCTCGGGATAGTCGAGGCCGAGGTCGTGCAGCAGCACGCGCAGCACCGCGATCGCGCGCTCCGTCTCGCCGACCACGAAGTGCTGCTCGCAGGCCTTGCGGCGCAGCGCCAGCGCCTCCGGCGGCGGGGCGGTCGCGCTGGCCTCGAAGTACAGCGGGGCCGCCTCGGCGCCGCGGCCCGCGTTGACCTTGGCGTCGGCGCATGCCGCCATCAACGACCACGATCCCGGGGTGCTGCGCAGCGCGAGCAGGTACAGCTCCGCCGCGCGATCGAAGGCCAGCGCCGCGGCCGCGGCCCGGGCCGCGCGCACGGCGTGCTCGGCCGCCGGGGCGTGCTCGCCCGCCGCGTGCAGGTGCCGCGCGAGGAACTCGGGGTCGACGCGCCCGGCCGCCATCGCCGTCTCGGCGAGCCGCCGATGCAGCTCGGTACGCACCGCGGGCGCGAGGCCGGCGACCACGACATCACGCAGGCGGTCGTGCACACACTCGACGCTGCGCTCGCGGCCGCGCTGCCCGACGAACACCAGGCGCTCGCTGTGCAGCGCGCCGAGCCACGCGGTCAGCCCCGCGGGTCGCCCGAGGACCGCGCCGAGCAGGCCGTCGGGGACCGGCTGACCGGCGACCGCGACCAGCTCGAGCAGCGCGCGGGCCTCGGGGTCGAGGCGAGCGATGCGGGCCGTGATCAATGCATCGAGGCCGACCCCGGCGCCGAACCGCGCGGCCCGTAATGCATCTGGCTCATAGGACAGGTGGCGAACGACCGCCGACATCATGAACGCGTTGCCGCCCGACTCGGCGGCGATCGTGCGCGCCCAGGGACTCGTCGGCAGGCCCGCGGCGCGCAACATGGCCCGCGCGAGCGCCTCGGCGTCGTGGGGCGGCAGCAGCCCGAGCTCGATGCGCACGACGCTCTGCTCCGGCAGCACGCGCAGCTGGATCCGCTCGAGCTCCTGCAGCGCCGCGGCGCTGCCCGGCCAGTCGCTGCGATACGCCGCCAGCAACAGCAGCGGCGGGACATCGGGCGGGGCCAGCAGCTCGCGCAACAGGTGGAGGCTGTCGACGTCGCTCCAGTGCAGGTCGTCGATCGCCAGCACCAGCGGCCGGCGCAGCGCGAGCGTGTAGAGCAGGCGCTTGAGCGCCGCGAAGGCCCGGCGCCGCGACTCGTGCTCCGCGCCCGGCAGGGCAGGCGCGCGACCCAGGCGGGCCGCGTGCTCGCGCGCGCTGGTCCGCACCGCGGGGATCCGCTCGAGCACCGGGAACACGCGCGCCAGCTCGGCGCAGTGCGCCCCCAACAGGGGGCCGAGGTCCGCCGCCGCGTAGCCCAGCAGGTGCTCGGTCAATGCATCGATGACGCTGTCGAAGGCCTTGAAGGGCACCGACTCGTGCTCGTAGCAGCGGCCCGAGAGCACCACCGCGTCGCCGGCCTGCGCGACGTCGGCCAGGAAGCACTGCCCGAGCGCCGTCTTGCCCGCGCCCGAGACTCCGCGCAGGTACACGCTGGTCGGACGGCCCGCGGCCGCCTCGAGGTAGGCCTGCTCGAGCACCGTCCGCTCGGCGTGACGGGCGATCAACGCGGCGCGCCCCGGCGTCGCCTGCGAGGGCGGCCGCACGCGCACCACCGGCACGCCGTCCACTGGCTCGGCGGCCCCCGATGAGCTGGCCGAAGGGACAGGTCCCAGCAGCGGCGCCGACACGCCGTCGCACCACGCGAGCACGTGCGCGGCCGCGGCTCGCTCGGCCGGGTCGCGGCGCAGCAGCGCCGAGATCAGGGCCGCGAGCGCGGGGTCGTCGGGGATCACCGGGGCCGGCGGCGCCGCGGTCTGCTTGGCCTGGAAGATCTGGGCCGGCGTGCCGCGAAACGGCAGGCGGCCCGTCACGGCCTCGTGGAGCATCACGCCGAGCGCGTACCAGTCGCTCGCCGGGGTCGCCAGCTGGCTCGCGCACTGCTCGGGCGCCATGTACACCGGCGTGCCCGCGTGCACCGGGGCGCCGCCGCCGTGGGTCAGCAGGCTGGTGCGCGAGATCTCGGCGACGAGGCCGAAGTCCAGCACGACCACCCGGTCACCCGGCGTGACGAGCACGTTCGACGGCTTGAGGTCGCGGTGCAGGAGGTTATGGGCGTGCAGCGCTTCGATCGCCAGCACGAGCTGGCGGACCAGCCCGCGCAGAGGGGCCGCGCGTCCGCGCTGGCGCAGCGCCCGGCACAGGTCCACGCCCTCGACGAACTCCATGGTGATGCACCATGTCGACGCGTACGACACCAGCTCGTAGAGGGTGACGAGGTTGGGGTGGCCGACGCCGGCCATGCTGCGAAACTCGTACTTGAAGCGGTGCAGGTCGCCGGCGCCCATGCGCAGCAGCGACTTGATCGCCACGCGCCCGCCGGTGCGCCCGTCGATCGCCTCGTACACCGCACCCATGCCGCCCGCGCCGACCTTCCGCAAGATCCGGTAGGGCCCGAACTCGCCCGCCAGAGGCGGCGCGGCCGGGGCGTCGCGCACCCCGTCGCGCGTGTCGGCGTGGCCGCTGAGCAGCACGCTCGGTGACAGCGCGAGCGCCGTGTCGCCGATCGCCGTGTGCGCGAACTGCATCGACGGCGGAAACTCGGGCTCGCCTGTCGGCGCGTTGCCAGCCGCGCCCGTGACCTCCGGTCGGGTCGTGCCCTGCGAAACCACGACCGGAGCCACGGCCGAGGCCGCCGAGGCCGCCGAGGCCGCCGACGTGGCGACCACGCTGCGCCCCGCGTCGTGCGTGGGTGCGGCTGGGGACTGTTGGGGGCGCTCGGAGGGCCGCATCGCCGTACCTGCGGTCAGGTTATCACGGCGGCGCGCGGTTCCCTGGGCGGTCTTGCGGCGGCCCGCCGCCCCCGGGACCGGCCGCACCGCGGCGATTCTTGCAGTATCGTGAGCCCTCCCGTGCTCGTCCAGTCCCGGCAAACCTGGCTCAGCGAGATCTTCACGTACCGCGGCACGGTGCTGCCGCAGATCTGGCGGCGCCTGTTATTCGTCGCCGGGCTGACCTTCGCGCTGACCCTCGGCCACGTCGAGCTGCACCAGTTCATCGTCCGCGACATCACCCCCCTGCCCTTCACGCTGACCGGCTTCGCCCTGAGCGTGTTCCTCGGCTTTCGCACGACGACCGCCTACAACCGCTTCTGGGAGGGTCGCACGCTGTGGGGCGGCCTGGTCAACAGCGCGCGCAACCTGACCCGCCAGGTCCAGACCTGGCTCGGCCCGCAGCCCGGCGCTCCCCTCGACGAGGCCGGGACGACCGCGCTCGCAGACCTGCGCCGCCGCCTCGTCCACCACACGATCGCCTTCGGCCACGCCCTGCGCCAGCGCCTGCGCGACGAGGACGACCTCGCCGAGTACGCCGCCCTGATCGACCCGGAGCTGCGCGCCAGCGTCGCTGTCGACATCAACCGCCCCCAGGCGATCGTCTCGCACATGACCAGCTTGCTGCGCGGCGCCCACGACCAGGGCCTCCTCCACCCGCAGCACGTACCTATCCTCGAGGCCAGCCTCGTCCAAATGACCGACATCCAGGGCGGCTGCGAGCGCATCCGCAGCACGCCCCTCCCCTACGTCTACCGCGTCCTCGTGCATCAGATCGTCGGCTTCTACTGCTTCGCGTTGCCGTTTGGTTTAATCCATACCCTGCAATGGTTCGCGCCCGTGGTCGCCGTGCTCGTCGCCTATGCATTCTTCGGCCTCGACGCGATCGGCGAGGAGCTCGATAACCCGTTCGAGACCGACGCCAATGACCTCCCGCTCGCCGCCATTACCCGTGGTATTGAAATTGACCTGCGGGCGCGGCTCGGCGAGACCGACCTGCCGGCGGCCGCCGTGCCGCATCACGGGCTGCTGTTGTAGATGATGTGTTGCCGGTCGTCGTGGCGGCGGCGCTCAGGCCCGCAGCGACGGGATATGGATCACCTGCACCTTGTTCCCCGCCGGATCCCGGAAGTAGAACGAGGTCGACCCGTCGCGATGCAGCTTGGGCGCCTGCACGATCTCGAGGGTGTGGTCATTCATCAACGACAAGATGCGGTCGTACCAGGCGCGGACGTCGTCGGCGGTCGGGGTGGCGAAGCCGAGGTGATCGAGGGCCGACACGCGGTGCTCGATCTCGGTGACGCGGTGCAGTGCCAGGTTGTCCCCGCCGTAGGTCAGGTACAAGTTGTCGGCGTCGGGCTTCCAGTCGACAGCCATGCCCATGCCTTCGGTGTAGAAGCGGGAGCAGGCGTCGAAGCCTTCACCGGCGACGGAGACGGCCACGTGGCGCAGGCCCAGGGTCGGGGGGAGCGTCGGCGGGGTGGTCGCGCTCATCCCTTGAGCTCCGGGTAGCTGCGGCCGGGCTGCGTCTGCGTGGCGCTCGGGCCACCGGCGGCGACCCAGCCGGGGTCACCGTTGCCGCCGCCCCAGCCGCCGATGTGGTCGGCGAGCTGGCTGTAGCCGAGGGCCTCGAGGGCATCGGCGGCCCTCGCCGAGCGGCCGCCGGCCTTGCACGAGACCAGGATCGGCGTGTCCTTGTCGGGGAAGGCGGACTCGACCTCGTCCGTGAAGTCGGGGTTCGGGGTCATGCCGGCGGGACCCATGTGCATCAGGGGCACGTTGTAGGCCCCGGGGGCGTGGCCGGCGGCGAACTCGGGCTCGGAGCGGACGTCGATGTGGACGAGGGCGGCGTCGCTGGCGACCCGCTCGATCGCCTCCCGGGAGCTCAGGCGCTGGATCGGCATGGGCGCCACCGTAGTCCAGGTCCCGCGCGGTGTCCACCTGTCCCCGGGGACAGGTCCTACTCCTCCGTCACGGTCGGCCGGCGTAACAATCTTCGCTGCGAGATGACCAGGGCCCAGCCGTCACCGGCGCCGCGGACCCGGCACAGCGCGAGGTCGAGGTGGCCGCGGCCGTCCATGTCGAGGCCGAGCTCCGCGACCGTCTCGGTCTCGAGGTCGATCTCGCCGCCGGGGGCGTCGACGTGGAAGCCGACGTGGCTCGGCGCGCGCGCGGGCTGGCGTGTCGGTCGCACGCCGAGGTCGCGGATCGCCACCAGGCCGGCGGCCCTCTGCACGAACCCGCCGGCGAGCGTCAGCCAGGGGAAGCGCGCGCTGTGCAACCACACCTGCACCGGCTTGTCGGCGGCCTCTCGCGCCTCGCGGGTGCCGTCCTGCGTGGCCGTGAAGCTCGCGAAGCACTGGGTCGCGTCGTCGCTGGCGCCCCAGTCGCGCACGCCCCAGCTGTGCTGGCGCAGGCCGGCGCCGCGAAACGCCAGCAGGCGCGGGCCGATCGCCACGCTGCCGTGGACCTCGCCGGTCTGCACGTAGCTTCGCAGCGTGTGCCGACGCAGGACCCGGAGCAGGCGGGCGTCCCACTCGGCGGCGCCGAGCTGGCGCGACATCAGGTCGGCGTCGTCGTCGCTGCCGGGCACGAACGCGGGGACCTGCGACAGGAACGTGAGGTCGACGCGGACCTCGAGATCTTCCACCGGCAGCTCGTCGCTCGCCGCGGTGGTTCGCCGGCGGTCGCCACGGGGATCGCGGACCTCGAGGCGGCCGCGGTAGCGGATCGTCCAGGTGCGCAGTGGTTCGACGCAGTCGAACGCGAGGCCGCCCGCGCGCCAGTGATCGCTGTCGCCGCGCAGCAGCGCCTGGCCGGTGCCCGGTAGCGCGTACACGGCCGTCGGGGTCAGCAGCGTCAGCCACACGCGGTGGGTCTCGCGCCCGGGCAACCACTCGATGCGGGCGATCACCGCCATGCCGGGCTGAACGGCCACCTGCGTGTACTCCTCCGCGAAGCGGCGCTGGCCGTCCCACGGGTGCATCGCCTCGTCCTGCGGGCGCGGCCAGATCTCCGTGTCGCTGCGGCGGCGCACGGCCCAGCGTGCGATCGCGGCCTTCACGCTGCGGCGCAGGAGCGACGACAGGCCGGCGTCCGCGGGCCATGCGCCGGATGGCGCAGGTGCGGGCGCAGGGGGCTCGCGGGGCTTGCCAGCGGTCATCGCAACGCGCAGCCTAGCAGGTCGGCGCCGGAGGCCGCCAGGGCGTAGCAATTGCACCCGCCCCCGTGATAACTCCGGCTCTGGGAGGTGCTCCGTGCTCCGTTCGTCGCTCTCGCTGTGCCACGCCCTGTCGCTGTTCCTGTCCCTGGCTGTGCCTGTGACGGTGTTGTCGGCCTGCTCCGACAAATCGGCGCTCTCCCCCGAGGACCAGGCCGCCCAAAACAAGAAGGATCTCGCCAACGGCGCAGCCCGCGTGCGCGACGAGAAGTACGACGAGGCCGAGCCGATGTTCGCCCGCGTGCTGGCTGTGGACGGGGAGAACGCCGAGGCGTTGGCGGGCATGGGTCGGGTCAAGCTCGGCCAGAAGAAGTTCGACGAGGCCATCGCCGCGCTCGAGCGCGCCGCCGCCAAGAACCCCGACGACGGCGCGCTGCAGGCCAGCCTGGGCGAGCTCTACGCCAAGCTCGATCGCCACATGGACTCCGCGACCGCGTACGGCCTGGCCTTCAAGGCCGACCCGAACAACGGCAACCTCGGGATCGCCCAGGGCCACGGCCTGCAAAAGGCCAAGCAGCTCGACCAGGCCGAGGCCGTGCTGCGCGAGGTCGCCAAGAACGACCCCCAGGCCGAGTACGTGTACACCGAGCTCGGTGACGTGCTGCGCGCGCAGGGCAAGCTCGACGAGGCCCTGCACTCGTACATGAAGGCGCTGATCGAGCACGTCGGCGACGAGAAGGCCCACGCCGGCGCCGCCGAGGTCTACGAGCTGCAACAAAACCGCGGCAAGGCGATCGACGAGTGGTCGACCTACATCCGCATGGACTGCTGCTCGGAGTACTCGAACAACGTCGCCAAGAAGCGCATCAAGGCGCTGCAAGACGCCGCGGCCGCCGGTTGAACTGCATGAAGAAGGCCGTCCAGATCCCCGATCCCGGGCTGTTCCTCGCGGTGCTGCAGGCGCTGATCGAGCACGACATCCTCTCCGAGGACCGCCTCGACCCGCTGCTCGCCGAGATCGAGACCTCCGACGACGAGCACGACCCCGACGACGAGGAGGCGCGGGTCGCCGCGGCGATCGCCTCGCTGCACACCCTCCCGCTGGAAGCCGACGCGCTGGCCCGGATCGAGCGCGTCGACTTCGACGGCGGCAACGACATCTACATGCTCATCGAGGAGGTCCTAGAGATCGAGACCGGCGGCGAGGCGGACTACTACCAGCTGCTCTCGCTCGCGGGCATCGACGCCCTCACCTCGCTCGTGTCGCTCAACCTCGACGGCCACGGCTTTCGCGAGGCCAGGCTCGACCTCTCCCCGCTCGCCGGCCACCCGACCCTGAGCACCCTGCGACTGTCCGGCGAGTGTACCGGCGCGAAGGCGCTCGAGAGCCTGCCGGCGCTCAAGGAGCTGACCGCTCGCCGCGAGCGGCTCGACGACCCGAGCGTGCTCGATCGCCTCGCCTCACGCGGCGTCGAGATCCGCGAGGGCTGACGCGTTACCGGGCCTCGGCGAGCGAGCCGGTCTCGGCCTCGACGCGCCGGTCGGCGGCGGCCCCGAGCTCGGCCAGCGCGGCACGTAGCAGCGCCATCAACGGCGCCAGCTCCGGGATGCCGTCCGGGCACGCGAGCACCGAGAAGCTCATCGTGTCGATGTAGCTCCACACGGTGATGTTGAGGCCGACGCCCTCGAGCAGCGGGCCGACCGAGGACAGGCGCACGAGCCTGGCCCCATCGATGCCGAGCGGCTCGCGCGGCCCGGGCACGTTCGAGACCACCAGGTGCAGCGGCGGACGGGCCAGGCGCGGCAGCAGGCGCCGCCACAGCCACGCGTGCGGAGCGAGGCGGCTAAACTCCATCCACTCCGAGAGCATGTGCGACCCCATCGCCTCGTGCTTGGCCTTGGCGACGTCGGTGACCATGCGCGTGGCCTCGAGGCGCTCGACCGGGTCGGCGAGGTCGATGCGCAGCGAGGTGTACAGACTCGACACATGATTACCCGCGGTCGGATTATCGATCTCCTGGTCGGTGCACGCGGGCACCGACGCGATCAGCGGAAACTCGGCCGTCTCGCCGCGCCCGAGCAAGTACGCGCGCAGGGCCCCGGCGACGACCGCGAGGACGACATCGTTGATCGTGCACGCGAACACCGTCTTTATCCGGCGAAACTCGGGCACCGGGAGGTCCAGCCGCGCGAACGTACGGCGCGACGAGATCTCCTGATTGAACACTGTGCGCGGGGCGGAGAACAGCCGCGGCGCCTTGACCTCGGCGCGGCGCGCCAGCCACATCGCCCGCAGCCCCCCGCGCACGGTGGTGAACAGCAGCCAGGGTAATCGAGCGCGCTGGCGCAGATGATCACGCAGGGCGCTCCGGACCAGCGCCAGGCGTCCTGGCAGCGGCGCCGGGCCGGGTCCCAGCGGCGTCGAGCCCGACAGCTCGCTCATCGCCAGGCGCAGCATCTCCTCCGCCGCGACCC
>JAYUXQ010001221.1:0-6789 GCA_043752905.1 Nannocystis sp.
CTCTACAGCCTCGGCCTGTTCCTCCTTCTGCTCGCCCCTTACAGCCTCGCCGGCCCCGACGCGCGCTGGGCCCTGATGGCCGGAAGTATCCTCGGTTACCTCGGGTACGAGCTCGCCCACTGGCACGTCCACCACGTCCACCACGTCCGCCCCGGTCGTTCAGGACGTCTCACCCGCGCGTTGCGACGCCATCACCTGCGCCACCACTTCGGCGACGACGCCCACAACTTCGGCATCAGCAGCCCGCTGTGGGACCTGGTCTTTCGCACATGGCGCACAGGACCTGTCCGAGAGGACAGCCGTCATGCCCCTTGACCTTCGAGCACCTCGCCTCTTCTGACGGCGTGCCCAAATCTCTCCGCCCCTGAACGGAAAAAGCGCGCCGAGGTCACCCCCGACGCGCTCCTGTCCTTTCGGACACCTACCTCAACCAGCCGCGGCGGCGAGCTTCTCGGCGCGGTCGGTCTTCTCCCACGTGAATTCCGGCTCATGGCGGCCGAAGTGGCCGTAGGCGGCCGTCAGGCTGTAGATGGGCCGGAGCAGGTCGAGCTCGCGGATGATGTTCGCCGGGCGGGCGTCGAAGATCTTCTCGACCAGCGCCTCGAGGCGGTCGTCGGAGAACTTGCCGGTGCCAAAGGTATCGACGGCGATGCTGACCGGGGCGGCCACGCCGATCGCGTACGCGAGCTGGACCTCGGCCCTGGTGCACAGGCGCGAGGCGACCAGGTTCTTGGCGATGTAGCGGGCGTAGTAGGCCGCCGAGCGGTCGACCTTCGAGGGGTCCTTGCCCGAGAAGGCGCCACCACCGTGTCGGCCCATGCCGCCGTAGGTGTCGACGATGATCTTGCGACCGGTGAGGCCGCTGTCGCCCATCGGCCCGCCGACGACGAAGCGCCCGGTCGGGTTGATGTGGAACTTGGTCTTGTTGTCGAGCAGGTCCGCCGGCACGACCTTCTTGATAATTTCCTCACGCACGTACTCGGAGAGCGTCTTGTGGTCGACGGACTCGCTGTGTTGCGTGGAGACGACGATCGTATCGACGCGACGCGGGCGGCCGGCGTCGTACTCGATCGTCACCTGGCTCTTGCCGTCCGGGCGCAGGAAGCTCTTGCTGTCGGCGCGGCGGGCCTCGGCCAGCCGGCGCGTCAGCTTGTGGGCCAGGCTGATCGGCAGCGGCATCAGCTCGTCGGTCTCCGTGCAGGCGAAGCCGAACATCATGCCCTGGTCGCCGGCGCCCTGCTCGTGGTGCAGACCCTTGTCCTCGTCGACGCCCTGCGCGATGTCCGGGCTCTGCCCCTCGATCGCCACCAGGACCCCGCAGCTGTCGGCGTCGAAGCCCATGTCGGAGCTCGTGTAGCCGATGTCGCGGATGGTCTTGCGGACGATGCGCGGGATGTCGACGTAGGTCGTCGTCGTGATCTCGCCGGCGACGTTCACGTAGCCGGTCTTCACCAGCGTCTCGCAGGCCACGCGGGCCTGCTTGTCCTGCGCGAGGATGGCGTCGAGCACCGCGTCGCTCACCTTGTCGCAGAGCTTGTCGGGGTGACCTTCGGTGACGGACTCACTGGTAAACAGACGGCTGGCCATGATGTGGGGCGGAGCATATGGGCCCGGGCCCGACAGGGCAAGCATGACTTGACGCCTGACCTGACTCACACCGACGACCTACTTCGTCGACCGACTAACTACCCTCGCGGCCACCTGTACAGGCCCATGGGCACAGGCGACTCAAATGCCGCTGACCGGGGGTGCGCGCAGCACCTCTCGCAGGCGCAGGGTCACCGGCTCGGTGAGCACGCCCGGCTCGGGCATCTCGACGAACAGATACGGCTCGACCCCCTCGCGCTGTAGCTCGTCGGGCGCCGCGATCGTCACCTGGGATCCCGCCGGAGACGGCGGCGCACAGGCCTGCTCCTCGCTCGCCAGACATCCCGGCGCGCGCAACGCGAGACCGATCTCCGGCCGCTCCGTCCGGATCTGAAGGCTGCTGTGCATCCCGAGCCCGGCCGGCAAGCGCAGGCGGATCACCCGCTCGCGCGTGCCCTCGCCGGTGCAGCTGTGATGATGCGCGTCCGACTGCGGCAGGTCGGGGTCGACGATCAACGTCCCCTCGCCGTCGACCAGCTGCACCGCCGCCCGCTCGGGGTCGATGCAGCTGTCACCCTCGAGCGGCGTGCACGACCACACCTCGTCCACCGCATCGACGTCGTCCGGCGCATCCGTATCGGCGACCAGCACCTCTTGCATGCACAGCGAGCCCGCCGCGCAGCGACCACGAGCCGCCGGCCGACACGCCTCGCCACGCGCGAGCACCCGCGTCATCCCCACGTCGACCACGAAGCCCAGCGGGTCGACGCCGTCGTCCGGCAACGGCAGCTCGCCCAGCGTCGCGAACGTCCCGGCGTCGAGCCCGATCGCGAGGTTGACCATCGTCCCCTCCTCGAGGTCCGCCAGCTCGACCACGCCGTCCGCCCCACACGTCAACATCGGCGCCGACAGACACCCGACCGGCGCCAGGCTCACGCGCGGCGTGAACCCGTTGCCGCGCGCCTCGACCCGCAGGTCCGCGCGTAGCGGCACCTCCACGCGCAAGAACACGTCCGGTCCGCCGCCCCCACACACACCCCCGATGACCGGGTCGGGCGTGCGGTCGCGCAGGCTGCCTGCGAAGCTGCCCTGGGCGACCCCCGGCGCGCCCGCGCAGTCCTCACTCGGCACCTGCGCGTCGTTGTCCGGCTGCGCCTCGGTGTCGCCGCCCGTCGACGACCCGCCCCCCTCGCTGCCTCCACCCCCGCCGCCGCCACAGGCCGCCAGCGCCAGCACCAGCACCAGGGCGGGCGAGGGGGACGATGGTGAGCGAGGGAGAGGCATGTGCGAAGTTACGAGCTTCGCATCGTAGCGGATCCTCCCGCCGGTTTCACTTCCGCCAAAATGGCCCACGCTGTAGCTTTCCCTCCATGGTCGGCCCCAGCCCCGATGTCCTCGACCTCCGCGCCCCCGCGGACGGCGCCGGCACTCCCGCGGCCCCCGACCACCAGCGCTGGCGCCGGCTGTGTGCCCGTGGAGCCGACCTCGAGGGTGAAGCCGAGGTCGTCGCCCGCGACATCATCGCCGCCGTACGCGAGCGCGGCGACGCGGCCGTCGCCGAGCTGACCCTGCGCCACGAGGGCCGCAGCCTCACCGACTTCGAACTGTCCCCGGAGGCCCGTCGCGCCGCCGCGGCCGAGATCCCCGCCGATCTACGCGCCGCCCTCGAGCTCGCCGCCGACAACATCCGCGCTTTTCACGAGACCCAGCGCAGCGGCGACACCGGCCTGCACCGCGAAGATCTCCGCCTCACCAGCCGCGTCCGCCCGCTCGCCCGCGTCGCCGTGTACGCCCCCGGTGGCACCGCCGCGTACCCGTCCTCGGTCCTGATGACGGCGATCCCCGCCAAGGTCGCCGGTGTGCCCGAGGTGATCCTCTTCACCCCGCGGCCTTCCAGCGTCGTGCTGCTGGCAGCGCAGCTGGCCCAGGTCGACCGCGTGTTCGCCATCGGTGGCGCCCAGGCGATCGCCGCCGCCGCTCTCGGCACCGCCCAGGTCCCCCGCGTCGACAAGATCGTCGGCCCCGGCAACGCCTATGTCACCGCCGCCAAGCGCCAGGTCTTCGGCCTCGTCGACATCGACGGCATCGCCGGCCCGAGCGAGATCCTCGTCCTCGCCGACGCCGACGCCGACCCCGAGCTCATCGCCGCCGACCTGCTCGCCCAGGCCGAGCACGACACCCTCGCCTGCGCCGTCGTCGTCACCGACGCACCCGCGCTCGTCGCCAGGATCCACGCCGCGCTCGCGGCCCAGCTGGAGACCCTCCCGCGTCGCGAGATCGCCGCGCGTGCGCTCGCCGATCACGGCGCGATCGTCCTCGTCGACGACCGCGACGCCATGGTCGCCGCCGCCAACGCATACGCCCCCGAGCACCTCGAGCTGCTCATCGAAGATCCCCGCGCGCTCGTCGACCGTCTGCACACCGCCGGTGCCATCTTCGTCGGCCCCTGGACCCCCGAGGCCGCCGGCGACTACACCGCAGGCCCGAGCCACGTGCTCCCGACCGCCGGCGCCGCCCGCTTCGCCTCTCCTCTCGGCGTCCACGACTTTTTAAAGATCACCAGCGTGCTCGAGCTCGGCCCTGCCGCCCTGCGCGCCCAATCTCAGGCGATCGTCCGGATCGCCCGCGCCGAGGGCCTCGAGGCCCACGCCCGCGCTGTCCTCCTGCGCCTGCGCTAACCTGTCCCTTGCGACCTGTACGGAGCGAACCCAATGACCGAGTGGACCCGCCATCTTCGCCCTGCCCTCGCCGGCCTCGTCGTCTATGACTCCGCCGCCGAGCTCCCCGGACAGGGGCCCGTACGCGCCCGGCTGCACGCCAACGAGTGCCCCGAGCCGTGGCCCGAGGAGGTCATGGCCGAGCTCGCCCGACGCCTCAAGGCCGTCGAGCTCGGTCGCTACCCCGACAGCTCCGGCCGCAGCCTGCGCGAGCTGCTGGCCGCCCGACACGGCTGCGACGCCGACCAGGTCGTCCTCGGCAACGGCAGCGACGAGATCATCTCGCTGCTCATCACGGCGCTCGCCGGTCGCCCCTCCGAGCCGAGCTTCATGGTCATCCCCGCGCCGACCTTCGTCATGTACGCCCACAGCGCGCGCTGCCTCGGCGTCGGCGTGCTCGAGGTCCCCCTCACCGAGGACCTCCAGCTCGACGAACCCCTGATGAACGAGGCCCTCGGCGTCGCCACCGGCGCCGCCCTGTGCTTCCTCGCCCGCCCCAACAACCCGACCAGCAGTCTGTGGGACGCCGACATCATCGCCCGACTCGTCGAGGCCCACCCCGGCACCATGTTCGTCATCGACGAGGCCTACATCCGCTACGCCCCCGGCGCCTCGCTGTGGCGCACCGACCTGCCGAGCAACGTCACCTACATGAGCACGCTATCGAAGGTCGGCCTCGCCGCCCTGCGCGTCGGCTACTGCATCGCCCCGCCCGCGCTTGCCCGCGCGATCAACGTCGTGCGTCACCCGTACAACCTCTCGACCACCAGCCTGCTGCTCGCCGAGACCGTGCTGCGGGACTTCGCCCCGGTCCAGGACGCGATGATCTCGCAGAGCCTCACCAACCGCGCCCGCCTGGTCGAGATCCTCGGCCGCCTGCCCGGCGCCCGCGTCTTCCCGGCCCACGCCAACATCGTCCTCGTCTGTCTCGCCGTCGCCGACGACGCCCCCCGCCTCGCCACCGAACTCGCCGCCCGCGGCGTCCTCGTCAAGGACGCCTCCGGCCTCCCCCGCCTCACCGGCTGCCTGCGCCTCAGCGTCGGCACCACCGCCGAGCTCGACGCCCTCGAGCAAGCCCTCGCCGAGATCCTGCCAGTGACCCGCAAGCGCGAGAAGAGCAGCTGAGCGACCCCTCAGGGCCCGGGTTGCCCCCTGACAGTGAACTCGAAGCGCTTGAACCCCGTCTTCGAGTCGAGCAGCGTGCCGTCGAAGCGCGCCGTGGCTCCGTCGGCCAGCACATCCCCCGACGCGTACGTGAACGCGTGACCCGCGAGCTTGGCGTTGTGATCGAAGGCGAACACATCGACCCTCACGAACTTCGCCGGCCGCCCGCTCTTGTTGTGCACCTTGCCGACGTACTTCCAGCCGAGGAACGTATCGCGACGGGGCGGCTCGGCCGCGAGCTCGAGCCCCTGGACCTGCTCGGGCACATACGACGGCCGCTCGGCGTGCACCTCGAACGCGAGCCGCTCGTACGCGGCCGGCGCGGCGGTGACCAGCAACACGGTCGGGACCCTCGCATCGGCGGCGATCACGTCGTCCTCGGTATACCCGCTGCCCTGACCGACCTCTGCGCCCGCCTTGTCGTAAAAGACCGCCGTGATCTTGGTCTTGCCGAGGACAAAGGACGAGGTGTTGTGCAGGTACCCGTAGATCCACACCGCATCCGTGCTCGAGCGCTGGACCGTCTCGAGCGTGAACTCGGCGGTCGCGGGTGCCACCGCCTCCGCGGGCACCTCGACGCTGAGCACGGGGTTCGCGACCGGCCCGGCGCTCGCAGGCCCCGGGGCGAGCCCGGCCGTCACCCGCGCCCGGTTCGGCGTCGTCTCCCGGGGCCCGTACACCGCGGTGATGACCACCATCGCGGCGCACACCACACCGAACACCACCAGCCTGCGCCGGGGCACCCTCCGGGCCGTCACCGGCGTCACCGGCGTCGTCGGCGTCGCCGGGCGCGGCGTGCCCTGTGAGCTCTGGTAACGGACCCCGCAGTACACACAGGTGTGCACGCCGCCGGGGTTCGCCGTGGAGGTATCGGCCGCCCCACAACCGGGACATCGGAGCACGCTCGCGTTCATCGCAACCGCGATGATATCAGGCTTCCCAGTCCCCTTCCAGGGGTCGTCATAATCCGCCCATGCCCACCGCCCCCTCGACACCCTCCTCGCCCCGCTGCGACGCCCCGGGTTCGCCGAGCTGCTCGGCGAGGCCGACCTCGAGCTCGGCGCCGACGACCACCTCGTCCACAACCTCGGCAAGGCTGTCCCGAAGGACAGCCTGATCGCGTCCTCGCCGTCGACTTCGCCGCGTTCATGCAGCTCCTCCCCTACGGCATGGGCCAGCTCTACGACCTCATCCGCAAGGCCCAGCGCCAGGGTTGCATCACTCGCCCACGGATGTAATCCTCGCGCGTGTTTCGCATCCGCAGGATCCACGACGATCTGCTGCCCGTGAACGCGGCGGCGATCGCCCAGGTGCAGGCCCA
>JAYUXQ010001222.1:0-2735 GCA_043752905.1 Nannocystis sp.
TGGAATGGGTGGGGTGTTTGTCGATGGCGCGGCGGTGTACGGCGAGGGTGCTGGCGAAGGCCTCGATCGAGGAGAGCAGGCGCTTTTGCAGGGCGGTGATCACGAGCATGCCGGCGCTGCGCTGGCCGCGAGGGGCGGCGGCGAGGCGGGCTTCGCGGAGCTCGCGGTAGCGTTGCAGAAGGCGCGAGAGCAGGAGCTCGGGGGCGTCCTCGGGGAGGTTGTCGAGGACCTCGGGCACGACGCGGCGGTCGGGGAAGTCATCGGTCGAGATCTCGCGCAGGTCGCTCTTGAGGCGGCGGACCAGGACCTCGTCGAGCAGACGGCCGTCGGGTGGTACGCCGCGGCAGAAGCGGTCGGGGTCGAGAATTTCGAGGAGGGCCGAGAAGGAGTTGGAGTGGCCGTTGTGGGGGGTGGCCGAGAGGAACAGGCGGTGCTCGAAGCGCCGGGCGAGCTCGCGGATCGCTCGCGTGAAGTGGGAGTCGACGGCATAGCGCGCACCGGAGGCGGGGGCGGCGTTGTGGGCCTCGTCGAGGATCAGGAGCGACTGCGCGGTGGTCTGATCTTCGCTGGTCTCGGGGCGCAGCCACTCACGCAGCGGGGCGGCGTAGGTCTCGTCGCGCAGGAGAGGGTGCGAGATGATGAAGCGGGTGTGGGTGGTCCACGGGTTGACGCCGTAGCCGCGCTCGCGGCGGCAGGCTGCCACGAAGTCGCGGTCGAAGATGACGAAGGTGAGGCCGAAGCGCTGCTCCATCTCCTCTTGCCACTGGCGCACGACGGAGGGCGGACAGGCGACGACGACCTGGCGCACGCGCTGGCGTAGCAGCATCTCGCGGAGGATCAGGCCGGCCTCGATGGTCTTGCCGAGGCCGACGTCGTCGGCGATGAACAGGCGCACGCGCGGCATGGCGAGGGCCTTGCGCAGGGGCTCGAGCTGGTAATCCTTGACCTCGATGCCGGCGCGGTAGGGAGATTGGAAGAGCTTGGAGTCGGTGGCGGTGACGCAGGCCCAGCGCAGGGTGTGGAGATAGGCGGAGAACAGGGCCGGGCGGTCGAAGCCGCGGCTGGCGACGCGGTCCCACGAGGCGCGACCGAGCACGCGGGCGTCGAGCTCGTGCTCCCACAGGACCTCGAGCGGGTCGCCCTGGGCGTCGTCCTCGAGGCAGGACAGGCGCAGGAGGGTGGCATGGCCAGGCTGGGGGGGCGGGACGACCTCGTTGACGAGGTACTGACGGGCGCGCACGTGGACGATCTGGCCGGGCTCGAGCGGGCCGGCGTCGCGCCATGGGGCGGTCGGGGCGGTCGGGGTGGTCGGGGTGGTCGGGGCGGTCGGGGTGGTCGGGGTTCGGGGTGGTGGAGCGGGGGGCGGGGCGGTGTCTGTGGTGGGGTGGCCGAGCAGGCGGGCGAGCAGGGCGGGCTGTTCGCCTTCGTCGGCGAGGCCGTGCGCCTGGCAGATGTCCGCGAGCTCGCCGGGCTCGAGGGACTCGAGCAGCTTCGGGAGCGTGGCTTTCTTCGAGCGGGCGAGCAGCTCGACGTGGGCGTCCTTCGACTCGGCCGCGGCGAGCTTGAGGCCGAACGCGGTCACGAGCTCGCGCAGCCGGGCCTTGGTCAGCACCTGAAGGGCGGAGCGCTTGTCGGGCTGGGGCATGCGAGCGAGGCCGTGCAGGGTATCACGGGGCCGGGGGGACCCGGAGAGGCAACTTGGCCTGGCCGAGGATCCGTAGGTGGGCGGGCGCTTTGCTTCCGGGCAGGCCAGGGTCGCCGCGTGGCTTGCAGCGTATGTGTGAGATCAGGCGCTGGGTAGGCGGACGCGGGGCAGGCTCGCCGAGATCGCGTCGGGCTCGGCCCTCGGTGATGCGAACCGCGTTGGGGCGAGGATCCGAATGACGGCAGTCCGGGTGAGGGCCAGTTGACACCACGTCGAGCAGCCCTGGACGAATGCGACAGCAAGCTGGGCGCGGGCCGGCCCGTGCACCGCGGGGAGCCGGCGCGGGGCAGCGACCGTGTTGGTCTTCTCGTCGCAGCCGGACACGCTGCAGGCGAGGGCGGCGAGCGCCGATGTGACGGTGGGTTCCCATTCATACGCGCGAGCGGGCGGTCCATCGTGTCGGCGGCGCGCGGGCTCGCGCGAGCCGGCGCGAGCCCGCATCGTCTTCAGGCCGGGTCGCGCGGCGCGACGAGCGATGCAGCCGCGCCGTCGAGCACGACCCGGGCGTCGGCGAGCCGCGTGGCCTGCTCGGTGGTTATGGCCTGGTCAAGGTTGGCAGGTTCGGCGCGCGCCGACGGGGCGGCCGCCACGCGTGCGCACAAAAATTCGCGACGCGAGGAGGCGTTTGTGTACATAACTGAGGCGGCGACCCGCGAGGCTCGCGTAGCATCACTGGCAGGACGACGGATGGGACGGAGGGGACGATGATGTTGACGAACAGGCGGATGATGTTGGCAGGCAGCTGTGTGCTCGTGGTGGCGTGCGGTGGTGGCGGGGGCGGGACCGACAGCGCGGGCTCGACCGGGCCGTCGGGGGCGACCACGGACACCGAGGATACGGGGGTCACGGGCACGAGCCCGACGAGCACGACCGGTGTGCCGACGACCGGCGCGACCGGGAGTGGTGCCAGCGAGTCGCAGACGACGGACACGCCGTCGACCGGAGCCGTCAGCGTGACCGAGGCGAGCGCGGGCACGACGAGCGTCGGCGAGACGACGCAGGCCGGCACGCTCACCGATGGCACAGGCAC
>JAYUXQ010001223.1:0-6783 GCA_043752905.1 Nannocystis sp.
GCCGGGTCCTGACCGCGGCGCGAAGTTGTGGTCTAATACGCGCGTGGACCACACGACGAGGCAGATCCAGAGCCGCGATGTCCGTTTGCACGTCGAACAGTGGACCCCCGAAGGCCCGCCCAAATTCGTCGTCTGCATGTCCCACGGCGCCGCCGAACACATTTCACGCTACGCCCGCGTCGCCGGCTGGTTCGCCGAGCGTGGCGGCCTGACCTTCGGCTCCGACCACCGCGGACAGGGCTTGTCGGGCGGCGCGCCGGGGCACGTCGAGTCATTCTCGGTCTACGCCGAGGACCTGCACGCCGTCGTCACCGCCGAGATCGAGGCGCTCCCGCCCGAGTCGCGCCCGGACAAGATCCCGTGGTTCCTGTTCGGACACAGCATGGGCGGCCTGGTGGCCCTCACTTACCTGCTCGACCATCGAGGCCGTCAGCCCTTCGACGGCGCCATGATCTCGGCGCCCCTGCTCGGCCTGACGATGAAGGTCCCTCCCCTCAAGCTCAAGATCGGCCAGCTCGCCGCGCGCTTCCTGCCGCGCCTGACGCTGCCGAGCGGGCTCCCGGCCTCGGCCATCTCACGCGACCCCGCCGAGGTCGAGCTCTACACCCGCGACCTGCGTCGGATCGACAAGGTCTCCGCGCGCTGGTTCGCGGCGATGAACGCCGCGATCGTGCGCGTCTCCGCCGAGGCGCCCCAGCTCGACCTGCCGATGCTGTGGTACATCGGCACCGGCGACCGCGTGTGCGACCCGACCGCCACCCGCGCCCTGTTCGACCGCCTCCCCGAGGCCGGCAACCGCAGCCAGAGCCTGCGCAGCTTCGACGGCTATTATCACGAGCTACACAACGAACCCGAGCTGTTCCGCCAGCCGATCAAGGAGATGCTGCTCGGCTGGATCGACCAGCGCATGCAGGCCAGGGCCGCCTGAGGCGCGCCTGCCTTGCGCGACCCCATTCACGGGCCAAAGCGCGCGACCCAGATGTCGCGACCGTCGCTGCCGTCATCCTGCGAACCGGTGACCACGATCGTGCCATCGGACGCACCGCGCACGCAGCGGGCCTGGCTCGCGCCCTCGCCCGCCCCCGTGACGATCGTCGACCACAGCTCCACCCCGTCCGGCTTCAGCCGCCGCACCCGCGGCTCGCGCGTGGTCCCCTGCATCGCCGCGCCCGCGAGCACGATGTCGCCGTTTTGCGCGAGGTCGACGCCATAACACAGCGCACCGAGCATTTCGGGCCCCGGGTCAATCTCCGTCCATACCGCCAGACCACCCGCGTCGTAGCGCCGCAGGAAGCTCTTCCACGGGATCTCGATCGCCGTCTCGTAGCCGCACACGACCACACCGCCGTCGTTCATCGCGACCGCCCCGTACAGGTAGTCGTTCTTGCCCGCGGCCCCGCTATAGATCTTCGACCATATCAGGTTGCCGTCCGGGTCGTACTTGCCGAGCCAGACGTTGCTGCCCTCGCCGGTGACACCCTCCTGTCCAGCCGCGTAGATGAAACCATCGGCCGTCAGCGCGAGCGCGTTGGCGCCATCATTGCCCTTCGACGCGCCCGCGTAGGTGCGCGTCCATAGCGTCATGCCCTCGGGCGAGTACTTGCGCAGCCACGTATTCGTGCCGGCGTCGACCACCGTGGTCGCGCCCGCGACCAGCAGGTCACCTTCGGCCGTCAGCACGGCCGCGCTGGCAGCATCCGAGAGCATCGCGGCGCCGTTGTAGGCCTTGGTCCATATCGGCATGCCGTCGGTCGCCAGCTTGCGCACGAACACATCATTGTCCTGATTCAGGGTGTTCGCGTAGCCGGCGACGTGGACCAGATCGGCCGCATCGACGACGACCGCGCGCCCCTGGTCCTTGACCATCCCGGTCCCACCATAGGTATGCGTCCAGAGCGGCACCCCGGAGAACGAGTACTTGCGCAGCCACAGATCGTCGTCCCCCGGCCCGACGCTCAAATAACCCGCGACGTGGATCGATCCGGTGCCATCGATCGCGCAGCCGATGCCCTCGTCCGCGAGGCCGACCCCGCCCTGCTGCGTCGACTCCCACAGTAGCTGCCCCGAGAGCGTGCAGTCACCATGGCGCATCGTACCCGGGCGCCCGCCGCGACGCACCCTCGCAATCGCCGCAATCGCCGCTGCGGGCGGGGAGCACCCGCTCATGCTCTCTGACGAGCGTGCGGTCCCGCGGCGAACACCTCGATCATCCTGGCGTTGAAGGCCTCGAGGTCGCCGGGGTCGCGGCTGGTGACCAGGCCGCGGTCGACGACCACGGCCTCGTCGACCCAGTGCGCGCCCGCGTTCTTGAGGTCGGACTTGATCGAGCTGTACGAGGTCATCGTCCGCCCGGCCACCGCGCCGACCTCGATCAATGACCAGGGCCCATGACAGATCGCCGCGATCGGCTTGGCGCTGTCGACGAAGTGTTTGATAAAGCGCAGCGCGTCCTCGTCGATGCGCAGCAGGTCCGGGTTGATCACGCCGCCCGGCAATACCAGCGCGTCGTAGTCCTCCGGCTTCGCCTTCGCGAGCGCCACGTCGACATCGAAGGTGTCGCCCCAGTCGGTCGACTTCCACCCCTTCACGTGCCGCTTCTCCGGCGACACGATCTGCGCCACGGCCCCGGCCTTGACGAGCGCGTCGCGGGGCCCCGTCAGTTCGACCTGCTCGAAGCCGTTGGCGACGAGGATCGCGATCTTCTTTCCGGTGAGCTTCTCCGTCATGGTCGGGTCCATGCGACCGATCCCACCCGCGGGCAACCCCGACAAAACCCGCACGCCGCTCCTCGACCGCCGAACGCCACCCGCAGAGCCCCGGAGCATCGCGCGCGGTCTGCGGCCTGCCCCCATCGCCGGCCGCAAGACCCGGCCTCTGCGAGCGCTCCACGCGACCGGCGCCCCGGGTGGCGCGCGCGCACCACCCATCCCATAGACCCGGGCACGCGAGGGTTTTCCTCGCACCTGCACAGATCTTCAAGGGAACACACCATGGCGATGAACGTTGTCGGAGAGGCGCTCGAGAAGGCCAAAGCTGCCGTCGAGCAGGCACGCAAGGAGCGAGAGGTCGCCCAGGCAAGAGACCAGGCGACCGCCCAGGCGAAGTCACAAAACGACCAGCGCGCCGCGACTGCCAAGTGGAAGGACCACGAGGAGATGATGGAGGACGCGCTCGAGCACGCCGGCCTCTCCGGCGTCGACGTGCAAATTGACGAGCAGGGCCACGCGAAGCTCGTCGGCATCGTCACCAGCGCCCAGGAGCGCGACACCGCCGTGGCGATGGCCCAGCAGTTCCAGGTGACCAACCTCGACGTGCAGCTACAAGTCGTCGCCCCGGCCCCGAGCGAGGGCGGCAACCCGCTCGCCGGCGCCACCGGCCCGGTCCAGTACACCGTCAAGGCCGGCGAGTCCTGGTGGGGCATCGCCCACCGCGTCTACGGAAACGGCGGGCTGTGGAAGTCGCTCAAGGCCGCGAACAAGAACCCGAAGATGATCCACCCGGGGACCGTCATCACCCTGCCGCTCAAGGACCAGCTCCGCGCGTAGCCCGGAGCGACCGTCCACGGACAGCCGGGTGAGGGGCTCCCTCACTCGGCTCCGGCTTCTCCGACTCGGCGGACTTCCCGTCTTCTGCCGAGCGGACCGCGACAGTCACCCGCTCGCTCAAGTATGCGTCCGCAAGCTGTCGACCGCGTGCACGGGCGCCATGTCACCCTTCATCAAATGGGCGATCGCGCCATACACGAGGCGCTGGCTCTCGACCCGATTTTTCCCCGCGAACACCGCCGAGGTCACCTCGATGCTGTAGTGCCCACCGCCCCCGGAGACCAGGACGTCGGCGTCGGCGATCGCAGCGACGATCGACTCGCGGATCGCGTCGGCGATGGAGCCCTGGAAGTCGGTCGGATGATGGCTCATGCCCTGCCCTTCTATCACTGTGCCGGCTCGCCGACCACCTTCACCTCGAGCTCGAGCGTGACCCCGTGGCTGACCTGCACCGCCTCGCGAACCCGGCCGATCAGGTCGAGCAGGTCGGCCGCGCGTGGCGGTCCGGCGTCGCCGTGGCGATCGATGACGAGCCAGTTGGCGTGCACAGGGCTGACCAGCGCCGCGCCGACGCGGGTGCCCTTGAGGCCGGCGGCCTCGATCAGTCGGCCCGCGAATTCGCCGGGAGGATTTTTGAAGGTGCTGCCATTGTTGTCGACGCCGCCCGGCTCGCGCTCCTTGCGGCGCTGTCGCAGCCCCGCGACATCGGCCTCGATCTCGGCGCGGGGGCGCGGCCACAGGCGCAGGCTGGCCTCGCAGGCGACCTCGTCGGGGGGCAGGTCCGAGGCGCGGTAGCGAAAGCCGCACTGCGCGTGCTCCCTGGTCACCAGCGTGCCGTCGCTGCGCAGGCTCCGGACCTGCGTGACCACCTTCGTGAACTCGCCGAGGTACGTCCCTGCGTTCATGATGAGGCCACCACCGACGCTGCCGGGCACGCCGCCGAGGAACTCGAGCCCGCCGAGCCCCCACTGCGTCACCGCGAGCAGCAGCTTCCCCGTCGTCGCCCCCGCCTCGACCTCGACATGTCCGGGCGCGCTCTCCGGTTGCGGTCGCCACACGCGGGTCATGCGACCGAGGTTGATCACCACGCCGCGGATCCCCCCGTCGCGGACCAGCAGGTTCGACCCGCCGCCGACGAAGCTCACCGGCACCCCTGCCCACGTGCACGCGGCCAGCAACGCCGCGAGCGCCGCGCGGTCGGCCGGGCGCGCCCACATGTCCGCGGGGCCGCCGAGGCGCAGCGTCGTGTGCCGTGCCATCGGCTCGTCGAGGCGCACCTCGACCGCGCCGGGAGGCAGCCCGGACAGCGCGAGCGCGTCGACGAGGGCCTGCCCGCGTGTGCTCATGTCGTCGTCGTACCCGCGGCGAGGATCGCCGCGAGCTCGTGCGAGACCCGGGTGATGCTGCCGGCGCCGAGCGTGATGATCAGGTCGCCGGGGCTCGTCTCGGCGGCCAGGCGCTCGGCGAGGCCCGCCACCGGCTTGTCGAGGCGAACCGCGCGCTCGGGCCGGCGCGCGCGGGTCACATCACACAGACGCTCGATCGACACGCCCTCGATCGGCGCCTCGCCGGCCGCATAGATGTCCGTCAGCACGACCGCGTCGGCGACGTCGAGGCAGGCCGCGAACGCCTGCAGGTGCGCGCGCACGCGCGAGTACCGGTGCGGCTGGAACACCGCCACCAGCCTGCGATCCGGGTAGCTCGTCTTGGCCCCGGCGAGCGTCGCCCGGATCTCGGTCGGGTGATGGCCGTAGTCATCGACCACCATCACGTCGTTCGCGGTGCCGCGGATCGTGAAGCGCCGCTGCACCCCCGTGAACTCGGCCAGCGCCGCGCGGGTGATCGTGCGGTCGACCCCCTGCGCGTCGCACACGGCGATCGCCGCCAACGCATTGAGCACGTTGTGGACCCCCGGCATGTGGACCACGAACTCGCCGAGGTCCTCGCCGTGCGCGTGCACGTGAAAGCGCGTGTGCGGGCCCTCGTGGCGCAGGTCCGCCGCCGTGTAGTCGGCGGGCCGCTGGAACCCGTAGGTGACCGCGCGCTTGGTCAGGCGCGGCAGCATCGCCGCCACCTGCGGGTCGTCGCTGCACACCACCGCCATGCCATAGAACGGCACGCGATTGGCGAAACCGACGAACGCATCGCTGAGCCGCGCCATGGTCCCGTAGTGATCCATATGTTCGTCGTCGATGTTGGTGACGACGGCGATCGTCGGGGTGAGCATGAGGAAGCTGCCGTCGCTCTCGTCAGCCTCGGCCACCAGGATGTCCGAGCTGCCGAGGCGCGCGCTCGACCCCAGCGAGTTGAGCTTGCCGCCGATGACCACCGTCGGGTCGAGCCCGGCCCGCTGCAGCACCGAAGCGATCAGGCTGGTCGTCGTCGTCTTGCCATGCGACCCGGCGATCACGATCCCCTGCTTGAGCCGCATCAGCTCGGCGAGCATCTCGGCGCGCGGGATCACGGGGATGTGGCGCTCGCGGGCCGCCACGACCTCGGGATTCTCCGCGCGTACTGCCGACGACACCACCACCACGTCCGCGTCCCCGAGGAACTCCGCCGCGTGCCCGACATGCACCTTCGCGCCCAGCTCCACCAGCCGCCGCGTGGTCTCCGACCCCGCGAGGTCGGTGCCGGTGACCTGATACCCGAGCGTCAGCAAGACCTCGGCGATGCCGCTCATGCCGATGCCGCCGATGCCGACGAAATGGACGGGGCCGAGGTCGAACGGTACGGGGCGAAGGCGAGCGATCATCTGAAGCGATTAGCAAGGGTTGGACGGGATTGCGACACCCCCTTTCGCCCCCTTCTCCCCTCCGGGGGAGAAGGTGTCATGCGCAGCATGACGGATGAGGGGGATGGTTGATTTCGCAGGATGTCAAAGGGTGGCGTCCGGGCTCGCAGCCAGCGCCGGCCGTCAGTCCTCAGCCACGAAATCCTGCGCGAACTCGGGCGCGTCCTCGTCGCCCGGCAGCAGAGGCTCGTCGTCGCCGTCCGTGGCGCGGGACGGGTCCGGAACCTCGAAGCCGACCGGGATCGACAGGTCCAGCAGACCCGCCGCCTTCATCTCCTGCACGCCCGGCAGGTCGTACAGATTAGACAGGCCGAAATGCTCCAGAAACCGGTCGGCGGTGCCGTAGGTCACCGGCCGCCCCGGCGTCCGCCGCCGTCCGCGCAGCCGCACGAATCCCATCTCCAGCAGCAGATCCAGCGTACCCCGGGACAGGGAGACACCGCG
>JAYUXQ010001224.1:0-6775 GCA_043752905.1 Nannocystis sp.
GGCCGGCAAGCGGGTCGTCGTGCTCGAGGCCCGCGACCGCGTCGGCGGCCGCACGATGTCGGTCGACCTCGCCGGCGACATCGTCGACCTCGGCGGCCAGTGGATCGGGCCCGGCCAGGACCGCATCAAAGCCCTCGCCAGCGAGCTCGGCGTGCGCAGCTTTCCCCAGTTCTTTCGCGGCAAGAAGATCCTCGAGCTGGGCGACGAACGTCGCACCTACAAGGGCCTGCTGCCCAAGCTCCCGCTGCGCGCCCTGATCGACCTCGGCCTGTCGATCGAGCGCCTCGAGTGGATGGCCCGCAGCGTCCCGCTGGACGCCCCCGGCACGGCTCGCAAGGCCACGCTGTGGGACGGCATGACCGTCGCCGAGTGGCTCGAGCGCCACGTCAAGACCGCCGACGCCCGCAAGGTGCTCGAGCTGGCGACCCACGCGATCTTCGCCGCCGAGACGCGCTCGCTGTCGCTGCTGTACTTCCTGTTCTACACCCGCTCTGGCCGCAGCTTCACCCGCCTCGCGCAGATCCAGGGCGGCGCCCAGCAGGAGCGCTTCATCGGCGGCGCCCAGCAGCTCAGCGAGGGCCTGCGCGCCCGCATCGGCGCCCAACATGTCCTCATGGACAGCCCCGTCACCGCCATCTCGCACGGCCCCGACCAGGTCATCGTCCGCACGCCCCGCGCCGACTACACCGCCCGCAGCGCCGTGCTCGCGGTCCCACCGGCGCTCGCCGACACGATCGCCTTCTCGCCCGCGCTACCGGCCGACCGCGCCGCGCTGCACCGCGAGATGCCGATGGGCTCGGTGGTCAAGTGCATCGTCGCCTACGACCGACCGTTTTGGCGCGAGGCCGGCCACTCCGGTGAGGTCGTGTCCGACGGCGAACCAATTCGTGCCGTGTTCGACGACAGCTCGCACGACGGCGACCACCCTGCCCTGCTGTGCTTCGTGCTCGGCGACGTCGCCAGGCGCTTCGGCCTATTGCCGGAAGCCGAGCGCCGGGCCCAGATCGTCGCGCACCTGGTCCGTCTGTTCGGCGACGCCGCCGCGAGCCCGCGCGCCTACGTCGACAAGGACTGGGTCGCCGACCCGTGGAGCAGCGGCTGCTACGTCGGCCTCATGGGCCCGGGCCTGCTGACCCGCGCCGGCGAGGCCCTGCGGCGCCCGGTCGGCCGCCTGCACTTCGCCGGCACCGAGACCGCCGTGCGCTGGTGCGGCTACCTCGACGGCGCGATCGAGTCGGGCGAGCGCGCCGCGACCGAGGTCCTCGCCCGCCTCGCCTGAACGTATATGCAGCGAAGCACCGCGAGCACCAAAACACCGCGGGCACCGAAACACCGCGAGCACCGAAGCACCGCGAGCACCTCAACACCGCGGGCACCGAAACACCGCGGGCACCGAAACACTGCGGGCGGACCGACCTGCGTCGACCCGCCCGCGTCCCCGTCCCGCGTACGGGCCGGTTCACGCCTCGGACATCAGCCCGGGGTCGGGCACTCGGCGTCCGTCACGAGGGCGCCGTTGTTGTCCTCCTTGCACTCCTGAATGATGCCGCTGTTGAGCCCGCCGTCGACCTCGACGAAGTAGCTCTTGGTCTGGCCCTGGGGTGGGGCGTCGACGGTCCAGGTGACGGTCGTCGAGCCGCCGGTCAGCAGCGCCTCGAGGGTCGGCTTGGTGCCGAGGGTGAAGCCCTGGTTGTCCGTGCCCTCGTAGAACGTGACGTTGATGCCGGCCGGCACGCCGAGCGCGCCCTCGTTGTAGATCGTCGCCTGGAGCACCAGCTCCGCGGAGCACTTGTCGAGGCTCACCGCCAGCGACGCGGTCAGGTCGGCGGCGTTGAACACACCGCCGCCCTGCACGTTCTGGCGGAAGTTGTTGAGGTTCGGGTCGGCCCAGTTGGCCTGCTCCATCATCGGCACGTTGCCGAACGAGTCGGCGTTGCTGACGTGATACGTGTGCTGCGTCCAGACCTTGCGGGTCGGGACCCAGTTGTCCGCGCCGGCGCCGTACGAGTACACACCCTTGCGCGCCATCAGACCGGGGGTCTTGGCCTGACAGGCGGCCACCTGGGCCATGGCCGGCGGGTTGGCGACGATCAGCAGCTCCGCGTTGCCGTCGCCGTCGACGTCGGCGACCAGCGGATACTCGTGCACCGTGCCGCTCGTGTTGATGATCTCGAGCTGGCTGGCGCCCGTCTTGCCGTCGTAGACGTAGGCCTTGCACTCGTCCTGGTATGCGACCTCGGCCGCGCCGTCGCCCTGGAAGTCGAACACCGACGAGCCGGTGCAGCCCGAGGTACTGTCCTGCGTGGTCTGAGCCCAGCGCACGTAGATCTCGCCCAGCAACGGAGCCGGCTTGCCGTTGGCGACCACGAGGTCCTCGCCCGCGCGGTAGAGGTCGTAGACCGCGTACTTCGTCCCGCCGGCGACGCCGAACTCCGGCCGGCCGTCACCGTCGAAGTCGGCGATCGTCGCCGGGCCGCCGAGGTTGCCGCCCTCGATCACGACCGGCTTGGTGCGCAGGGCGTCGTTGCCCTCGCACATCACGCCGGACGGGTCGATGCCGCACCACAGCTTGCCGGTCTTGCCGTCGAGGACCTTGATGTCCTTCCAGGCCACCAACACCACCTCGGGCGTGCCGTTTTGATCGATGTCGCCGATCGCCGGCCAGCCGTCGTTGTTGGAGCCGTCGATGTTCTTCCACAGCAGCGTCAGCGACACCACCGGCGGGCTGCCGGCGGTCCAGTTGATCGTCCACGCGTCGCGGCCGGTGATCAGCTCCGGCTTGCCGTCGCCGGTCAGGTCGGCGAAGGTCGCCAGGCCGCCGGTATAGATCGGCGCGGGCGGGTTCTTGAGGTCGTAGGGCGTGCCCAGCAGGCCGCCCTTGCCGTCCTGGTTCCACACCAGCAGGCCGTCGTTGTCGAAGATCGCGCCGCCGATCGCAACCTCGGCCTCGGGGTCGTCGTCGAGGTTGGCCATCACCGCGGCGCCGTGGCCCCAGCGCACGTTCACCGCCGGGTTGTTGGCGGTGTGGCCGGTCCACAGCAGCTTGCCCGTGCCATCGACCGCGTGCACCGGGCCGGTCTCGGAGTTGGGGTTGGCGTTGGGCAACGGCGGCGGGTTGGCGGTCCAGCGGCCCGGGTACACGATGTCCGGCCTCTGGTCGCCGTTGACGTCGCCGATCGCCGGGGTGCCGAGGCCGAACGACCCGTGGGTGCCGTTGTTCGGGTCCTCCTTGAGGCGCCACACCTCGGCGCCGGTCTTGCCGTCGAGCAGCACGATCTCGCCGAGGTTGCGGTCGATGTTGTCGACGCGGAACGCGTTGACCACGACATCGGGGACCGCGTCGCCCTGGACATCGGCGACCAGCGGCGTGACCGTGACCTCGTTGACCGTCCACGACCACTCGAGCTGCACGTCGATCTTGTCGAAGGTCGGGACCACCTCGCACTGCAGCGGGTCGGGCTGCGGCAGGCACTTCTTGAGCACCGGCTCGCAGTAGTTGCCGGGCGCGCAGTCATACGAGTCGTTGCAGTCGCCGAGCGGCGTCGTGCAGGTGTCGCCGACGCACACGTCGCCCTCCGCACAACACATCTCCTGCTGGGCGCCGCAGCGCACGCCGCTCGGGCAGATCGGCTGGCACGTGCCACCGACGCACTCGTCGGTGTCCAGGCAGCACACCGCCGGGTCGCCGCAGAGGATCGTCATGCACACGTCCCCGCCGGTCGACGACCCGCCGGTCGTCGCGGTCACCTGCCCGGTCGTGTCGCCCGTCGTGTCACCCGTCGTCGTCGTGGCCACCGCGGTCGTCGAGCTCGAGCCGCTCTCCGACTCGGAGTTGCTGCCCACCGTGGTCGGCTCATCAGTGGTGGACGTCGAGGCGTCGCCCGTCGTCGTGACGCCCGTCGAGCTCGTCGGTGCGACCTCCGTCGTGCCGCTGCTCGACTCGGTGCCGTCGGTGGTCGCCACGGTCGAGTCGCCACACGCCGCGAGTCCCGGCGCCACCAGTGAGATGCCGTATACTGCCCAGTAACGCGCAAGGTAGGTCTTCATAACGACAGTGTAGACTTAGAGGAGCGAGCCCGGCCACGCATCGTGCAACTTTTTTCCGCGAGCATGGCGGGCCTCATGACCCACGTCGAGCCTGTCGGGCCGCCATCGCGTCGCGCACCGCCTCGCTATCGAGCGCATGAAACGCCCGCAGCGGCCGCTCGCAGCGACGAGTATGCCGTGTGAAGTTTATTCCCATCGCAACGCGCGGGATCACGGCGACGACGGGCCGGCGGGCCCGGTGTCTTCTCGCGCGTCGCCGCGGAGGAGACCTCTGCGGCACGTGCGTCGCGGTTTGCAGCGTGACGCGGGGATCTATCTCGACGGCCGCGAGGCTCGCTACGCCGCGGACGACCTGACCGAAAGGCCAGCCGGTTTCGCCTCAGCGCGGCTCACGAGGGCCGGCCTGGCGCGCCTCGATCCATGCGCGGCGCCCCGGACTGGCCGGCCACAGCCCCGCTCCGGCCGCAGCCGATCGCGCGGCCTCGACGGTCACCTGTCCGAACAGTCCGGTGGCCAGCAGCGTCGTCGCGAGCACGATCAGGGTCCCACGCGCCCAGCCGCGCCCGCGCGGCGGGTCGTCCCCGGTGGCGGAGAACATCGTCGCCAGCACGCGCAGGCACGCGAGGGCGAGGGCGACCCCCGCCAGGGTGCCCCCGCCGAGCGCGACGCGGACCAGCAGGTTGCTGTCCTGAAAGCCAGCTTGCAGCAGCGCCACGCGGGCGACGAAGGCCCCCGTCGGCGGGGCCCCGGCGAGGCCGAGCAGGCCCACGGCGATCGCCGCGGCCGACATCGGCGCGCGACGGGCCAGGCCGGCGAGGTCGACGAGCCCGCGGCCGCGATCGCAGGCGACGTGGGCGGCGAGCAGGCCCAGGGTCGCCAGCGCGTGCATCGCCAGGGTCAACAGCACCGCCGCGACCGCGAGGTCGCCCGCGCCCTGGCCCCAGTCGACGTGATCGGTGATCTTCAGGCCGCCGGTGCGTGCGCCGGCGTGCGCGTAGAAGTCCGCCGCGGCGCCCATGCCGAGCAGCACCAGGCCCGCGTGCGCCACCGCGGCCCACGCCAGCAGACGCGGCAGTCCGGAGGCACGCGCCGCCGCGACGGCGCCGACCACCGCGCTCGCGCCCCCGAGCAGCGCCGCCGCCGTGCCCCAGCCATACGGCGCGTAGACCATGCGCGGCGCGTGCAACACGGCGACGAACAGCCGCAGCAGCGCCGCCGCTGCGGCGAGGCGAACGACCACGAGCACCGTCCCGACCGCGCTGGCCCCGGCGCGCTGCGAGATCGCCGGGAGCCCGAGGTGCATCGGCCACACGGCCAGCCGCGCGAGCAGCCCGACCAGCGCGAGGCACAGGCCGGGGATCAGCAGCATCGCCGGGGCCGCCCCGGTCACCGCGGCGTCGCGCGCGTAGACGACGAGGTCCGGCTCCAGCGCCGCGCTGCTGGCGAGCAGATCGGCCGCGGCCTGCACCGCGCTCGCGCCCCAGCGCATGAACACCGCACCGATCCGTCCCGCCAGCTCGCCGAGCCGCGTGGTCCCGGTCGCGCCGTACAGCAGGCCGAGGCCGAGCCACAGCAGCCCCCCCGCGACCCCCTGTCCCATGAGCCAGGTGAACCCTGCGCGCGCGTCCGGGGTCGGGCCCGCGGGGTCGCGCGCCAGCCACAGCAGCGTCGCGGCGGCGAGGCAGCCGAGCTCGAGCCCGCCGACCAGCACCGTCAGGTCCCCCGCGTGCGCGCACAGCAGCGCCCCGGTGCCGGCGAGCAGCACCAGCCCGTGCCGCGCCGCCGCCCCGGGCCCCGGCGAATCGACGGCGACGATCGCCGCGAGCGCGACGAGCACGAGGATGTCGAGCGCCAGCGCCAGACGATCGACGACCAGCGCGTCGGCCCCCAGCATCGCACCCACGGCGAGGTCCGGCGCACCGAGCAATGAGACCGCCGCCATCCCGGCCAGCGCGACCCCGGTGAGCGCGACCCCCCGCGACCAGCCCGGCGCCTGTGCGAGGGCAGGCCCGGCGAGCGGCGTCAGCACGGCCCACAGCGCCACGATCACCAGCGGCGCGAGCGCGACGAGCGACTCGTTCACGGCCGACCTCCCCGCGTCAGCGCGACGGGCCGCGTCCACACCGCCCACGGCGCGACCGTCGACCCGCTCATGGCCGACCTCCCTGCTCGAGCGTGCGCAGCGGCTGTCCGCAGGCCTCCGAGGGCTCCGCGGGCATCCGCGCCGGCGCGTCGCCGGTCCGCACGGCTCGCTCACAGCGGCCGCGCAGGGTCATGTCGACCCACGCGCGCGCGGCCGCGTGGCTCGGGCCGAGCGCCCGCGCCGGCCACACGCCCGCCGCGATCACCGGCAGCAACAGCACCGCGACCCCTATCATCGGCCCCCTGCTGTCTGTTTCGCCATGTCCCGGGGGACCTGTCCTCCCGGACAGGGCCCGCACCGACAGCAGCGTCGCCAGCCCGGCGAGCAGCGCCAGCCAGATCGCGTGGCCGCCGAGGGTCGTGCCGGCGAAGCGCGCGGTGCCGAGGACCGTCAGCGCCGCGCCGGCCAGGCCGACCAGGCCCGGCGCCGGCAGCAGTCCGACCGGCGCCAGCCGGCGCAGGAGCCGGGCGCGTGGACCTTCCCCGGCCGCCCCCGCGTGCGCGAGCAGACCCGCGGCGCCGCCGAGCGTGACCGCCACCGCCAGCAAGATCGCCGCGAGCACCCCCTCGTGGTGCTGGCCCGCCA
>JAYUXQ010001225.1:0-6774 GCA_043752905.1 Nannocystis sp.
AGCAGCAGGGCGAAGGCCGGGGCCGCGCCGCGCAGCAGCGGGAGCAGCAGGCCGCCGAGGATGAGGATGACGCCCGGGGGCGGGAGGCCGGCGGCTTCATTCATCGTAGTAGGTGTCCTTACGCTTCAGGAAGAAGCCGACGAGGAACTTGGAGACGAACACCATCGCGGCGCACACGACGAAGCCGTACCAGGCGTGGAAGCCGAAGCCGCCGTCGATGCCAAAGTGCGGGTGGTGCTCGACGAAGGCGTCGGCGACGACGAGCAGCGCGAGCACGATGAGCGACACGATCCACAGCAGGCGGATGGTTGCGGGGTCCTCGAGCTTCACGGGAGCAGTCCTTTCCGCAGCTGGACGGCGAGGTCGATCGCCGGGTCCGCGTAGAAGAAGAACGCGACGGTGGCGGCCGCGGTGAGGCACAGCGCGACGACCATCGGCCAGGGCGCCTCGCCGTGCTCGCCGTGGTGCGCGTGGGCGGTGCTGTGGTCGTCGGCGTCGCCGAACAGGCCGTCGGCGGCGTCATCGTGGTGTTGCACGGGCTTGGCGGGCGCGCGAAACCACGCGCGGTAGACGATCGGCAGGAAGTAGCCGGCGTTGAGCAGGGTGCTGAGGATGATGATCGTGACGACGAAGCTCGACTCGGTCTCCCAGGCGGCGCCGAGCAGGTACCACTTGCTGACGAAGCCCGCCGTCGGCGGCAGGCCGATCATCGACAGGGTGCCGATCGTGAAGGCGGCCATCGTGAAGGGCATGCGCCGGCCGATGCCGTCGAGCTGGCTGACCTCGGTCTTGTGCGCGGCGGTGTAGATCGAGCCGGCGGCGAAGAACAGGGTGATCTTGCCGAAGGCGTGGGCGGCGATGTGCAGGGCGGCCGCCATGATCGACAGCGGCGAGAGCAGGGCGGCCGCCATGATGATGTACGACAGCTGCGAGACGGTCGAGTAGGCGAGGCGGCGCTTGAGGTTGTCCTGGAACAGGGCGATGAACGAGGCGATCAGGATCGTCGCGCCGGCCACGTAGATCAGCCACGAGCCCTGCTCGGCGGAGATGAGCGTCAGCGGGCCGAAGGTGTAGACGATCACCTTGACGACGCTAAAGACGCCGGCCTTGACGACGGCGACGGCGTGCAGGAGGGCGCTGACGGGCGTCGGGGCGACCATGGCGGCGGGCAGCCAGCGGTGCATCGGCATCAGGGCGGCCTTGCCGATGCCGTACATGTAGAGGACGAACAAGGTGCCGAGGACCGGCGCGCCCAAATCACCGGAGGCGAGCGCCCTGGTGAACACGCCACCTGGCTTGAAGGCCATGTCGCCGGTGTACGCGTAGGTGGCGATGATGCCGGCGAGCAGGAGGCACACCGAGGTGGTGACGAGGATCCCGAGGTAGGTCCGGGCCGAGCGCAGGGCCTCCGGGGTGCCCTTGTGGGCGACCAGCGGGTAGGTCGTCAGCGTCAGCATCTCGTAGAACACGAACAGCGTGAACAGGTTGCCGGCGAAGGCGAGGCCCATGACGCTGGAGATCGCCAGGGCGAAGCACACGTAGAAGCGGGTCTGGTGGCGCTCCTCGTTGGCCCGCATGTACCCGATCGAGTACAGCGAGTTGAGGATCCACAGCGAGCCGGCGATCAGCGCGAAGATCATGCCGAGCGGCTCGACCTTGAGCTCGAGGAACACGCCGGGGACGACCTCGACGAGGCGCAGCGGCGGCGCCTTGGCGTAGATGGCCCAGAAGTTGGGCGCGAGGACCTTCGGGACGATGCCGAGGACGGTCCAGAACAGCGCCGCGGCGGTGGTGAGGGTGACGCCCTCGCGCACGTTGGGCCAGCGCCCGGACAGCGCGATGAGGAAGGCGCCGACCAGCGGGATGTAGATCGCCAGCAGCGGCGGCGACAGGTCGAACATCACGTTCATGGGCTGCCTCCCAGCAGCGAGCGGGCCGCGGTGAGGGCGATGTCACTGGTGAAGGTGGCGTTGACGCCGAAGAACACGCTGGCGCCGATCAGGGCCCACATGGGGATCAGCATCAGCAGGGGGGCCTCCTCGACGCGCGGGGTGCCGGGATCGGGCTGCTGGAAGTACGCGGCCTCGACGACGCGCCAGGTGTAGACGACGGCGAGCAGCGAGCCGATCAGGATGACGCCCGCGAGCGGCCACATGTGCGGGCGCTCGAGGCAGCCCTGCACGAGGTACCACTTGCTGATAAAGCCTGCGGTGAGCGGGAAGCCGACGAGGCCGAGGCCGCCGACGGTGAAGGCGGCCATCGTCAGCGGCATCTGCTTGCCGAGGCCGCGCACGCTGCGGATGTCGCAGCGGTCCATGCGGTACACGATCGCGCCGAGCGCCATGAACATGCCGCCCTTCATGACCGCGTGATTGAAGATGTGGGCGACCGAGCCGGCGACGCCGTGGACGTTGGCGAGCGCGAAGCCGAGGACGATGTAGCCGAGCTGGCCCACGCTCGAGTAGGCGAGCATGCGCTTGAGGTTGGTCTGCCGGATCGCGGTGATGCCGGTGAGGATGATGCCCGCGCTGGCGCAGGCGAGCAGCACGAGGCCGCTGGGCATGATGCCAAAGCTAAAGCCGACCCCGAAGATCGTGAACAGGAAGCGAAACGCCATGTAGACGCCGACCTTGGTCGCGGTCGCTGCCAGCAACGCGGACACGGCGGAGGGCGCGTAGGTGTAGGCCCGCGGCAGCCACATGTGCAGCGGGAACAGGGCCATCTTCATGCTCAGGCCCACGAGCAGGAACGCGAACGCGACGAGCACGGTGCGGCTCTGCTGGATGCCGGGGACGCTCATCAGGCGGTCATGCATGTCCTGCATGTTGAGCGTGCCGGTGATCATCATCAGGTAGCCGATGCCCAGCAAGATGAAGCTGGCGCCGACGCTGCCGAGGATCAGGTAGCGCAGGCTCGCCGTGAGCGCGCCGCGGTGGCGGTCCTTGCCCATGGCGATCAGGGCGTAGACGGTCAGCGACGAGATCTCGAGCAGGACGTAGACATTGAAGGCGTCGCCCGTCACGGTGATGCCGAGCAGGCCGCACAGCGCGAGCACCCACACCGCGTAGAAGAAGTTGTGGCGGTCCGCCGGAATCTCCTTGGCGACGCTGAGCTTGGCGTAGATCGTGGTGACGAAGCCGACGCTGGCGACGATCAGCAGGATAAAGGCGTTGAGCGCGTCGACGCGGTACTCGATGCCCCACTGCCGCGGCCAGTTGCCGAGCTCGTAGCTGACCACGCCGGTCTTGCTGGCGAGCACCTGGGCCATCAGGCGCAGGGTCAGGTAGAACACGGTGCCGGTGAGGAAGGTGGCCCAGGCCCACGGCTTCCAGCCGCGGCCAGTGGCGATCGTCAGGATGCCGCCGATCAGCGGGATCGTGACGATGAGGACGGGCAAATGCGCCTGGACGTCAATCATGGTGATGACCTCCCACGCCCGCGACGGCTGCTGCGGCGGCTGCATCCGCTGCATCCGCTGCATCCGCGGCCGCGCCGGCGCAAAACTCGGCGAGGCGGTCCTCCTGGTCCATCAAGTCGATCTGGTCGGCCTCGATCGTGCCGTAGGTGCGGCGGATGTTGATGATGAGGGCGAGGGCGACGGCGAGCACGCTGACGCTGACGACGATCGCGGTCAGGATCAGGACGTGCGGGAGTGGGTTGTCGTACGGGCCCATGTACTTCTGGCCCGGGTCCTGCGGGTCGACGAACCACACCGGCGCGGTGCCATTGTCGATCACGGCCATCGAGATGTAGTAGAGGAAGATGCCGGTCTGGAACAGCCCGAGCGCGATCGCCTGCTTGATCAGGTTGGGCTTGGCGATGACGCCGTACAGCCCGATCATCATCAACAGGACGTAGATCCAGTAGTTGTAGATCCCCAGGACGTGGGTCATGTGGGCTGCTCTTCCGCGAGCTGGTTGAAGATGTTGAGCATGACCATGCTGACCGTGATGCCGACGCCGTACTCGACCAGCGTCATGCCGAGCGACTCGCCGTCGCCAGGGCTGAGTTGGTTGAGCATCGAGTAGTCGAGGAACTTGCCGCCGAGCAGCAGGCAGGCCGCGCCGGTGCCCGAGTACACGAGCACGCCGAGGCCGGTCAGCAGGTCGATGACCGGCGGCGGCAGCACGCGATAGAGGGCAGGCCGCCCGAAGATCAGCGCGTAGAGGATGAACCCGCAGGCGATCACGACGCCGCCCTGGAACCCGCCGCCGGGCCCGAGCTCGCCGTGGGTGATGACGTAGAGGCCGAACAGCAGGATAAAGGGGACCGACATCTTGGTGACGACGCGCAGGATCGCCTGGTCGGCCATCGGCGCGCTCGCCTGGGTGTAACCCTGCCGCCGCGGGCGGCGTAGCAGCATGATCAGCGAGACGCCGGCGGTGAAGATGACGGTCGTCTCGAACATGGTGTCGTAGCCGCGGTAAGCCGCGAGCAGCGAGGTGACCGAGTTCGGCACGTGGCCGTTGAAGTCGTCGGGCGGGTGCTGGTGGGCGGCGTCATGCTCACCGTGCTCCGCGGGGTGGGCCGCGTGGCCGATCACCCTGGGGACGATGACGCCGTCCTGCGCGAGGATCGAGGTCTCGCGCCAGGCGGTGTCGGTCGGGTCGTCGGGGACGCTGGCGACCTTGCCGTTGAAGCTGCGGTACGCACGGGCGTCGAAGCCCTCGGGGGGCGCCTGCTTGCCCTTCGTGCCGTTCACGAAGCCGACGGTCTGGGCCATCATCTCCGGGACGCGGAAGTGATGGATCGGCGCGTGCGGGTCGCCAAAGCGCGGCATGTCGAAGGTGCCGTAGATCAGCGCGGCGCCGGTCAACGCGGTGACGAACAGCGCCTTCCAGTGGATGCGGGCCTTGATCGGCCGCTCCTCGCGGGCGGTGTGGACGAGGGTGCCGATCAGCAGGATCGTCGAGATGCCGCCGCCGACGGCGGCCTCGGTGAAGGCGACGTCCATCGAGTGCATGTTGACCCACACGAGGGCCATCAGCAGGCTGTAGACGCTGGTCAGCATGGCCGACGCGTAGAGGTTGCGGACCTCGATGATGGCGATCGCGGTGATCGTGACGAGGATCAGCAGGACGGTGTCGATGAGGACGACGGTGTTCACGGCTCACCTCCCGGGTCGCCCTTGGTCCACGGGCGCAGGTCGTGCAGGTGCGCGGCCTTGGTGATCGCGTGGGTGGCGGTCGGCGCGGCGATCATGAGGATCATGGCGACGACGACCAGCTTGATCTGCGTCAGTACATCCGGGGTGACGAACACGAGGCCGAGCAGGATCAGGAACTGCCCGAGGGAGTCGGTCTTCCCCGCGGTGTGCAGCCGCGTGTAGAAGTCCGGCATGCGCAGGAGGCCGAGCGAGCCGGTCAGCGAGATGACGCAGCCGAGGCCGAGGAGGACGGTGGTGACGATCTCGTTCCAGTGCATGGTCGGATCCCGGATGGTGCGGTTAGTCCAGGCGGCCTTTTTCGGCGAACTTCAAGATCGCGATCGTGGTGATGAAGGTGATCAGCGCGTACACGATCGCCATGTCGATGAACTCGGTGCGCCCGCTGATGTAACCAAGCAGCGTGACGAACAGGATCGTCTTGGTGCCGATCGCGTTGGTGGCGAGGATCCGGTCGTAGACGGTCGGGCCGACGATCGCCCGGATCAGGATGATAGAGAGGCCGATCAGCATGGCGATCGCCGTGGCGAGGTAGACCCAGCTCATGCTCCTAGCTCTCCAGTCGCTTGCAGTGCCGCTCCATGTCGCCGGAGACGAGGCCGTCCTCGGCGTCCTTGGCCAGGCAGTGGATCAGCATCCGCTCATCGTCGACGACGACGGTCACGGTGCCGGGCGTGAGCGTGATCGAGTTGGCGTAGGTGGTGGTGACGAACGCGTGCTTCGTGCCGTAAGGGATCCACGTCATGCGTGGGTCGATCGGCATCTGCTTCGACCAGATCCGCTTGAACACGTCCCAGTTCGAGAGCACCACCTGCCAGGCGAGCCATGGCAGGTACGCCAGCGCGCGGGGGTAGAAGCGCGCGGGCACGCCCTCGTCGTCCAGGAGGCCCATGCGCCGGCTCATCCACACGGTGAAGGTGATGCAAAGCACGCCGGCGGCGATGAGGAAATTGTTGTGAAACTGCCCGCTGAGCAGCGCCCAAAACGCACCCAGCAGCAGAAACAGGAACAAGGCGGGCATCATCGGCAGCTTTACGCTATCCGTTTGCGCCAGACGTGCCTATAGAAAAGATCGCGCCTGAGGGGTCCAGGCGCGAGGTTGCTGCTGCAAGCACCCGGGCACGCCGATACGACCTGCGGCATGTTGCTGCCTCCCGCGACCTCCCGCCTCGCTCTCGACTCTTCTCGACTCGTCTCGACTCTTCCTCATTTGATCATGCCTCGCTCGACGCTCGTCCCGGACCCCCACGCCCGGCAGGGATCCCTGCAACACCTCGGCTGGCCGCTCGTGTGCCTCCAACTGGGAGAACACCTGCGCACGCCGATGGCCCTGGCGCGTCTCGAGGCCGAGCTCGACCAGCACGATCGCGGTGAGGAATCGCTGCTGGCCGCCGGCGATTACGCGGCGAGCATCGCGGGGCGCAGCGCCGACGCGGACGCTGTTTCGTCGCGCTTTCGCGAGCAGAACGGGCTCGCGGCGATGCTCGCGGTGCAGGCGTCGGCGGGCACGCGCGCAGCTTCGGCCGGGATGCGGACATCGGCCCCCGGTGGCTCGCAGAACCTCGCAGATGCACTGAGTCGGACGAGCGATCTCCTCGACGTCGCGCAGC
>JAYUXQ010001226.1:0-6773 GCA_043752905.1 Nannocystis sp.
GCGCCCTCGGCCGCCGCCGCGTTTTTCACCGCCCGCTACGCGCACATGGTCGACGCGCGCCTGATCAAGCTGGCGATCGCGGGCGTCCTGATCCTCACCGGCCTGTCGATGATCGTCCGTCGTACGACCAGGGACGACGCGCCCGCGAGCCCGTCGAGGGTGCCGCCGATGGTCGCCGAGGTCGCGGTCGGCACGGTGCTCGGCGCGATCTCGGGGCTCGTGGGTCTGCTGCTGGGGTCGCTGCGCCTGCCGGCGATGATCCGCTATGCGCGCGTCGCCACGCCGACCGCGATCGGCACCAACATGGCGATCGGCACGCTCACCGGATTATCGGCGGGGGTCGCCACCTTCCTCGAGGGACAGGTCGACCTGACCGCCTTCGCGGTCGTCGCCCCGGCCACGGTCCTGGGCGCCCACCTCGGCGCCGGCAAGACCGGCAAGCTCGCCCCCGAGACCCTGCGGGCGGTCATCGCCTGGGTGCTCGTCGCCACCGGCCTGCTGATGCTCGGCGAGGGCCTGATCAGGAAGATCTTCGCGCCATGAACTGCGCTCCACAAATATCACCTGTCCTCGCGGACAGCCCCCGACGTACCGGCCGCGACGCCGCCACCTTCCTCGCGTGGACCACCGCCGCGCTGCCGCGCGCCTTCCCGGGGCCCGCGCTGACACCTGGCGAGCTGTGTGCGGCATGGCGCCTCGCCGCGCGCGACATCGCGGCCCGCCTCGCGCTGGCCTGCGCCCGCGAGTCGCTGGTCGAGTCGAGCTGGACCGACCGCTTGCAGCTGCACACGCCCCGCGGCCTGCTCGCTCTGCCGATCGCCAGCCGCGGCGCGTTCGAGCTGCACCGGCCCGACCTCGACGCTCCGCGCGACCCTGCGCTCGAGCATCCGGGTCTGTTGTTGGATGCGCTCGCGCTCGGGCTCGCATCGATGACCGCGGCGCGCATCGATCACGAGCTGGCCGACAGCGTGTTCAACCTCGCCGTCGCGCACGCGGTCGCCGAGCTGCGGGTGCGCGCGCGCCTCGATGGTCGGGCCTGGCCGGCGCCGGTCGACCCCGAGAACCTCGTGATCTCCGGGCATCCGTGGCACCCGATGTGCAAGACTCGCCTCGGTCTGCACCTGCACGAGGTCCTGCGCCTCGCTCCCGAGGGCCTCGCCGCCGCGGAGATCCACGCGGTCGACGTCCGCGAGGGCATGGCGAGATCGGCGGGTGCCTTCGCGGAGATGTGCGGCACGCTGTTCCCCGCGGCCGCGCCCGGGTGGCTCCGCATGCCGGTGCACCGCCTGCAACGCAGGAGGCTCCCGCGCCTGCTCGGCGCGTTGTGGGGGGAGGCCGTGCGCCCGGCCCCCGTCGCGCCTGTCCCCGCGCGGGCGCTGCTGAGCCTGCGCACGGTCGCGACCGCGGCGTTGCACATCAAGCTCTCGACCGACATGCACACGACCAGCGCGCGCCGCCAGATCTCGCCGATGAGCAGCCACAACGGCCCTCGCGTCGGCGCGTTGCTGGACACGATCGCGGCGGCCGACCCCCATGTCCGCCGCGGCCTGCGACTGCAACACGAGCCAGCCTCCGCCGGCCTCGACCCGCAGGCGCTCGGCGGCCGCAACGACCTCGCCGGCAGCCTCGGCGTCATCTTTCGCAAGGACCTGGGCGAGCCGACTTCGGCGCTCGCAAACGAGGCCGGCGGCACCGGCGAGGCCGTCGCGTGGGTGTGCGCCGCGCTCGGCGAGCGCTGGCCGGGTGTCCCGGGGGACATGTCCCCGCGGACAGGCTCCCGGCATGGCCCGTCCTCCGGCGTCCTGCTGCACCGCAGCGAGGGCGACCCGCTGCTGCGCGCGATCACCTCGGCCTACCCGACGCCGATGGCGGCGCTGCGTCATTACGTCGACCTGCTGGTCCCGCCCGCGCTGCGCCTGTGTACGGCGCACGGCGTCGCGCTCGAGATGCACCTGCAAAATACGCTGGTCGTGCACCGTCGCGGTCGCCTGTGCGGCTTCATCGTCCGCGACCTCGGGGGGATCCGGATCCATCGCGGCAGGTTGACCGCGGCTGGCCACGCGCCCGACCTCGCCGCCGGATCGTTCACCGTCACCGACGACCTCGCCGAGACACAGACCAAGCTGGCCCACACGCTGCTGCACGCGCACCTCGGCACCGTCTTCGCCTGGGCCGCCGACCTGCTGCGCGCCGACGAGGCCGCGCTGTGGGCCCACACGCGTACGGTGATCGACGGCTGCCTCGCCGCCTGGGCGAACGCACGACCGCAGCTCGCTTCGGCCTGCACGGAGGACCGCGCCGTGTTGCTCGCGCCGGTCGTGCGGGCCAAGGCCTTGCTGCGCATGCGCATCGACGAGCGCATCAGCGATTACGCGTACACCCGCGTGTCCAGCCCGTTCGAGCCGTGAGACCGGACGTCACTCCCGACGAGTGGTGGATGACGCCGCTCGCGTGACGCACCCGGCGCGTTGGGGTCGTCCGCATCTGATCCGCGAGCCGGTCGTGTGGTCTTCGACCTGACAGGCGCGATCGACTCAGGTCGACGTGCCGGGCGCCTGCATGAGCACACGCAGCGCGTCGGCGATCGTCTGGTGGACGACGACGTCGAGCCGGACGTCGCTGGCGACCAGCAGGCGCGCCAGCGCCGGGAGGACGCCAGCGACGACGACGGTGCAGCCCTGGAGCCTGAGCACACGCAGGGCCCGATGCAGCGACTCGGCCGTCTCGACGTCGATGAAGGCCGCCCCGGTGAGGTCGAAGATGACGGCGCGCGCCTGGTCGGCGGCGATGCGCGGGATGAGGGCGGCGAGGGCCACGGTCATGCGCTCGCGGTCGACCCGGCCGATCAGCGGGAGCACGAGGATCCGCGGCCACACGCGCAGCACCGGCGCGGCCAGGTGCGCCAGCTCGTCTGCCTGCGCGGCCAGCAGGATCCGGGCGTGCTCGAGCCGTTGCTCGTACGCCAGGCGCTCGCTGAGATCGCGGCTGCATACCAGCAGCGCCGGCTCACCGGTCACCGGGTCGAGCGTGGCCCGGGCCTCGATCGTGTGCACCTGCTCGCCCGCGGTGGTGCGCAGACGGGCGTCGAAGCGCTGCACCACGCCGCCGAGCGCCGCGCGCGACGTGGCCGCGTCGGCCGGCGCGACGAAGGTGGCCGCCAGGGCGTCGCGGTGCTCCGGGGCGTCCGCGGGGTCCCCGAAGGCGCGCAACGCCGCGGGGTTACGCAGCAGCACCTCGCCCGTGGATGAATACAGCGAGACCGGCTCGCCCACGTGGCGCAGCGCGTCGACGCTGCGACGCTCGAGCGGATCGTCCTCGCCGGCGGCGACCAACCGGGCCTCGACGAGCATGGCCAGCCGTGGCGGCTGGCCGTCCTCGTCGTCGATCATCATGCCGGAGCAGGCGCTCTCGATGTGCAGGGGCGACTGGCCATCGGGGTAGACCGTCCAGCGTTCGGTGATGGTCTCGCCGCGCTCGAAGCGTCGGCGGTACAGATCGAGGCGGATGCGCGTCGCCTCGGACTGCTCCATCGCCGGCCGGTCGATCAGGTGCTCGCGGCTCGGCGCGCTCCACAGCGCCACACCGGCCGTATTGACCCACCACCACCTGGCGTGGTCGAAGTCAAAGATCCACAGAGGCGCCCGGAGGGCGTCGAAGGCGAGCAGGTCCCCGCGCGTATGAATCTTGAGGTCGGAAAGCACCGTCCCGCGGCAATCTAACACGGTCCCCGAACCCCGCGGCGCCGCTCGCGGCGAGATCCAGGACCGACTCGCGTCGCGTCGGGGGGGGGGCGGACCCGCCCGGTCTCCGTGTGCGCTGCGTTCGTGTGCCCGACCGCGGTTGAGCAAGTCGCGACGCCCGGGCTATGCTCCCCGCCCGGCATGCCTCGCCCCTCCCGCCCGTCTCTGGTGTTCGCCCTCCCCGAGTACCGGAGCATGCAGGAGCGACTATGCGCCGACGGACACGAGGCCGGCGAGGTGGCGATCGACACCTTCCCGGACGGCGAGCGCTACATGCAGATCGTCAGCGAGGTCGACGGTCGCGACGTCGTCCTGCTCGGCGGTACCACCTCGGACGCCGCGACCCTGATGCTGTTCGACCTCGGCTGCGCGCTGGTGCGTTGCGGCGCGCGGCGCCTGACCCTCATCGTCCCGTACTACGGCTACGCGACGATGGAGCGGGCCGTGCGCGCCGGCGAGGTCGTCACCGCCAAGACCCGCGCCGTCATGCTCTCGGCGATCCCGATGGCCTGCTACGGCAACCGCATCCTGCTGCTCGACCTCCACGCCGAGGGCATCCCGCACTACTTCGAGGGCGGCCTGACCGCGTTTCACGTGTACGCCAAGCCGGTTCTGCGCGACGTGATCATGCGCCTCGGTGGCAGTGATTTCGTGCTCGCGTGCACCGATGCCGGGCGCGCCAAGTGGGTCGAGTCGCTCGCCAACGACGTCGGCGTCACCGCGGCCTTCGTGTTCAAGCGCCGGCTCTCGGGCGACCGCACCGAGGTCTCGGCGCTCGACGCCCAGGTGCAGGGCAAGCGCGTCGTCATCTACGACGACATGATCCGCACCGGCGGCTCGCTGCTCGGCGCCGCGCGGGCCTACCGCGACGCCGGCGCGACCAGCCTCGCCGCGGTCGCCACCCACGGCCTGTTCCCCGCGGAGTCCCTGGCCAAGATCCAGGCCTCGGGCCTGTTCACCGACATCGTCTGCACCGACAGTCACCCGCGCGCGCTCGCGCTCCAGGCCCAGGGCCTCGTCGTCGAGCCTGTCGGTCAACTGTTCCTGCCGTATCTCTAACCTGTCCCGAAGGTCATCTCACCATGCAGCTCGTCAAGGTCGCCGCCGCCGCGCTCAACCAGACCCCGCTCGACTGGGACGGCAACCAGGCCCGCATCGTCCGGGCGATCCGCGAGGCGCGGGCCCAGGGCGCCGCGCTGGTGTGCCTGCCCGAGCTGTGCATCCCCGGCTACGGCTGCGAGGATGCATTCCACAGCCGCGGCACCACCCTCGAGTCATGGCGGATCCTGCAAGAGGTCCTGCCGGAGACGACGGGCATCGCGGTCGCGCTCGGCCTCCCGATCATGCACCGCGGCGCGCTCTACAACGCGGCCTGCATGATCGTCGACGGCGTCATCCTCGGCTTCGTCGCCAAGCGCTTCCTGGCGGGTGACGGCATCCACTACGAGCCGCGGTGGTTCAAGCCCTGGCCGCCCGGCAAGCATATCCAGTGGAAGCACGACGGCAAGGTCTACCCGCTCGGGGACCTCCTGTTCGAGATCGGGAACATGCGCGTCGGCTTCGAGATCTGCGAGGACGCCTGGGTGCCCGGGCGGCCGGGTCCCGAGCTCGCCGCGCAGGGCGTCGACATCATCCTCAACCCGAGCGCCAGTCACTTCGCGTTCGGCAAGCACGAGGTCCGCAAGCAGATCGTCATCGACGCATCGCGCACCTTCGGCGCCACCTACGTCTATACCAACCTGATCGGCAACGAGGCCGGACGCGTCATTTACGACGGTGAGGCCCTCATCGCCTCGTGTGGCAAGCTGCTCGCCGAGGGCCCCCGCTTCGGCTACGACGACGTGTACGTCACCTCCGTCGTCATCGACATCGACTATGCGCGCATGAGCCACTCGCGCACCACCTACATCCCCGCCGTCGACGACAGCACGCGCGCCGTGATCCACGCCGAGGTCGAATTGCCGACCGCCGAGTACGCCGTCCCCGACGCCAGCCAGGCGACCGGGTGGCCCGACCCCCGCTTCGAGAAGCACGAGGAGTTCACCCGCGCCGTGACGCTGGGCCTGTACGATTACCTGCGCAAGAGCCGTTCACGCGGCTTCGTGGTCTCGCTCAGCGGCGGCGCCGACTCGGCCGCGATCACGTACCTCATCGCGGCGATGGTCGAGCTCGCGTGCCAGGAGCTCGGCCTCGCCGGTGCCTGCGCGCGCCTCGACCAGCCGCTCGCCGAGACCCCGCGCGACCTGACCCACCGCCTGCTCGTGTGCGTGTACCAGGCGACCGCCAACTCCGGCGAGGTCACCCGCGAGGCCGCGAGGATCGTCGCGGAGGCCGTCGGCGCCGAATTCCTGCTGTTCGACGTCGAGCCGCTCGTGCAGGGCTACCGCGGCATCGTCGAGAAGGCGATCGGTCGCGCCCTGAGCTGGGACACCGACGACATCGCACTACAAAACATCCAGGCCCGCGTGCGCGCCCCCGGCGTGTGGATGGTCGCCAACCTGCGCGGCGCGCTGTTGCTGGCGACCAGCAACCGCAGCGAGGCCGCGGTCGGCTACGCGACGATGGACGGCGATACTTGCGGAGGCCTGTCACCGATCGCCGGCATCGACAAGGCGTTCCTGCGCGAGTGGCTCCGCTGGGTCGAGACCAAGGGCCCGTCGAGCCTCGCCCCCGTCCCCGAGATGCACGCGATCAACGTGCAACAGCCGACCGCCGAGCTGCGCCCCGCCGAGGAGGCCCAGACCGACGAGGCCGACCTCATGCCCTACCCGCTGCTCGACGCGATCGAGCGCGCCGCGATCCGCGACAAGCTGACCCCACGCGAGTGCATGCAGGTGCTCGCCGCCCGCTTCCCGCAGTACGACCACCCGCAATTGTTGGTGTGGGTCAAACGCTTCTTCCGCCTGTGGAGCCGGAACCAGTGGAAGCGCGAGCGCTACGCCCCCAGCTTCCACGTCGACGACCAGAACCTCGACCCGAAGACCTGGTGCCGCTTCCCGATCCTCTCCGGCGGCTTCGAGCACGAGCTCGAGC
>JAYUXQ010001227.1:0-6770 GCA_043752905.1 Nannocystis sp.
AAGGGCCGCTACGAGCTGTTCGATGCCGGCATGCACGCGGAGGCGGTGGCGCTGCTGACGTTGGAGAACGACCTACGTCGTGCGCTCGAGCGCGGCGAGTTCCAGGTCTACTACCAGCCGGTGATCGACCTGCGCCACGGGGACATCACCGGCTTCGAGGCGCTGCTGCGCTGGAACCACCCGGCGCGTGGCATCGTGTTGCCAGGCGAGTTCATCGGCTGCGCGGAGGAGACGGGCCTCATCGTGCCGATCGGCGAGTGGGTGCTACGCGAGGCGTGTAACCAGATGCATCGCTGGCACGAGAAGTACCCGATCAGCGGTCGATTGACGATCAGCGTCAACCTGTCCGGAAAGCAATTCTCGCACCCGGCGCTGATCGGCGAGGCGCTGCGAGACAGCGCGCTGGCACCGTCGAGCCTCAAGCTTGAAATTACCGAGAGCGTGATCATGGAGGACCCGCTGGCCGCCTCGAAGCTGCTCGAGCAGCTGCAACGCCAGGAGGTCCAGAGCTACGTCGACGACTTTGGCACCGGCTACAGCTCCCTGAGCTACCTGCATCGCTTCCCGATGTCGGCGCTGAAGATCGACCGATCGTTCGTCACCAACATCGGCCCCGGCGGCGAGAACGCGGCGATCGTGCAGACGATCGTGACCCTCGCCCACAACCTCGGGATGAGCGTGATCGCCGAGGGCGTCGAGACCGCCGCGCAGCTGGAGATCTTGCAAGGCATGGGCTGCGAGTACGGCCAGGGCTTCTACTTCTCGCGCGCCGTCACGGCCTCGGCGGCGGAGGTGATGATCGCCCGCCAGTCGGCGCGCGCCAGCCGGCTGCTCGACACGGCCTGATCGCCAGACGCGAACGATGAGAGACCGTCCGTCGGGCGCTGACCGCCATCACGGAAGAGGTCCGCGCCCGGTCGAGCCGGGCCGGTCGCGCATGTTCCACGGCGAAGCCGTGCGGGGGGATGGGTGTCGGGTTATCGGCTGGGCAGGATCAGCCCGCAGCCGCGATCGCGTCGAACGCCGCGATCACGGCCGCCGGCGCCTGCACGAGCTCGATGAGCACGCCGACGCCACCGTGGGGCCGGGGTCCCTCGCCCTTGGGATGAATGAAGCAGACATCGTGTCCAGAGGCGCCCTTGCGCACGCCGCCGGGCGTGAAGCGGACGCCCTGTCCTTCGAGCCAGGTGACGGCCGCGGCGAGGTCGTCGATCCACAGGCCGAGGTGGTTGAGGGCGGGGTCGTGGACGCTGGGCTTCTTGTTGGCGTCGATCGGCTGCATGAGGTCGAGCTCGACCTGTAGGGGCCCGGCGCCGAGGATCGCGATGTCCTCGTCGACGTTCTCGCGCTCGCTGCGAAACTCGTCGACAAGCTGCAGGCCGAGCAGCTCACACCACAGGTAGCGCAGGTCGGCCTTGTCACGCGCACCGATTGCGACTTGTTGGAGGCCGAGGACGCGGAAGGGGCGAGGAGTCATGGCGCGGACTGTAGCAGCGGGCCGGTGGCTGCGTGCAGTCGGAAGTCGGCGGGTGTTTCGCGCAGGACCTCCGCCTCGTGGGCGGCGAGGTCGGCGAGGCGCTGCATCAGGGCGGGCTCCGGTACGAGCTCGAGGGAGCGGGCGAGGTCGACGTAGCTGTCGAAGTGACGGGCCTCGCAGGCGAGCAGACCGCGGTACAGCTTGACGAGGCCGGGGTCTGTGAGGGTCTCCGCGAGGATCTGCATGCGCTCGCAGGAGCGGGCTTCGATCAAGGCGCAGCACAGGAGGGTATCCAGGAGGCGGGCTGGTTCGTGGGTGCGGACGGCGGTCATCAGGCGGGTGGCGTAGGGGCTCGGCGTGAGGCGACGGAATTCCCAGCCACGCGCGCGCAGGGCAGCGATCACCTCCTCGAAGTGGGCGAGCTCCTCGCGGGCGAGGCGCGCCAGCGGGATCATCAGGGCCGGGCGCTCGGGGTAGCGGAAGATCAGCGAGACCGCGGTCGAGGCGGCCTTCTTCTCGCAGTGCGCGTGGTCGAGGAGGATCTCCTCGAGGTGGTCGGGGACCTGCGCGGCCCAGCGCGGGTCGGTGGTCGAGGCCAGGTGCAGCATGCGGCGCGCAGGGTAGCCGAAGCGGCGCACGATCGTGGCAGGTCGTGGTCAGGGTCGCCGGGAGGCTGCTATCCTGCCGCTCCGTGCCCTCCCCGCTCCGCCTCGCGCCGGTCCTCGCCGCCCTGACTGCGTGTGCCAGCAACTATGGGCCCGCGCCCGTGTCGACGGCGCCCGATGTGCCCGCGGGGCGCCCCGCGGTCCACGAGGCGCCGACGGCCCTGTTGTCGGCCCAGGTGCTGCCGGCCGGGCCCGCGGACCGCGACTACATTTTGCCGGTCGGTGCGGTCGTGCATCTGCTGTTCTCGCGGCCGATCGACCCGCTGACGCTGGTGCCGCAGAGCTTCGTGCTCGCGCTCGGCGACGGGCGCCGGGTCGCGCCGGTCGGAGCCTTCCTGTCCCCGGGGACAGGTCCCGGCGAGCAGCGCAGCGTCGCGCTGTTGCTCGCCGCACCGCCGGCCCCGACCGACAAGGCGGCTCCGGCGACGCCGCCGGCCGAGCCGTTGAGCCTGACGGTCACGGGGCTGTTGCATGACGCTGCCGGGCGGGTGCTCGAGGGTCTGGCGGCCGACATTCGCCCGTCGAGCGCGCCGGTGTTCCCGGTGCGTGCGGAGCCCGGGCCGGCGGCGGCCTGCGGGGGTCGTGGGCAGGCGCTGCGGGTGTTCTGGAGCGGCCCGGTGGCGCGCACGACCTCGGGCCCGGCGCCGGTGGTGGTGCGTCTGGACGGCACGCGCGGGCCGGCGGAGTCGCAAGGGGGACGGTCTGCGCGTCCGGTGCAGGACCTGTGCGTGCCGGGCGTGGCGGGTGTGCAGGCGATCGAGTTCGCGGCCGGAGCGATGCTCGACGAGCGCGGGTCACCGGCGGCGGGCGGGGCCCTGACGATCTCGCCGGGGCCCTGAGGGGGATCATGACACGCAACGTCACCCGATCGATCTCGCTGCCGATCGTCCTCTCGTCGATCTCGGTGACGTTGAGCGTCGCGCTGCTGGTCGGATGGATCTTGCTCATCGCGCGCAACAAGCCGCTCGCGGAGGACTTCGTCGCCGACACGCTGCTGCTCGCGTTCGGCATCGTCTCGCTGGTCGTCATCATGACGGTGCTGGTGCTGTTCTCCGTGTTCCTGGTGCGCGAGATCTGGGAGGTGCGGCGGCAGACCAGCTTCATCGACTCCGTCACCCACGAGCTCAAGAGCCCGCTCGCGGCGCTCAAGCTGTGCCTGGAGACGCTCGGCCGCCCCGACCTGCCGCCCGAGCAGAATCAGAAGCTGCGCCAGATGATGCTCGACGACGTCGAGCGCCTCAACGGCTTCATCGACCGCGTGCTCGCGGCGACCCGCCTGCCCGCCGAGCGCAGCTCGGTGCCGCTCCAGGAGATCGACCTGGCGGCCCTGGCCCGCCGCTGCGCGACCGCCGTGACCCGCCGCGCGCACCAGCCGGAGGAGGTCGTGCGCATCGACGTGCCGCCGGGGGTCGTGTTGACGTCCGACGAGGTCGCGCTGGCGGTCGTGCTCGAGAACCTGGTCGACAACGCGATCAAGTACTCGCAGCACAGCGTCGATGTCGTGCTGTCGGCGAGGCCGGGTGGCGAGGGACAGGTCGTGATCGAGGTCCGCGACCGCGGGATCGGGATCCGGCGCGCAGACCTTCGCCGCGTATTCGAGCGCTTCTATCGCGTCCCGGACGAGGACGTGCGCTCGCGCCGCGGGACCGGGCTCGGGCTCTACGTCGTGTCAGCGCTGGTGAGATCTCTCGGCGGGCGGGTCGCGGCGATGTCCGAGGGGCCCGGCCAGGGCGCGACCATGCGGGTCACTTTGCCGACCCACCCCCGGGGCCCACGCAGCTGAGCCGGTGACCCGGCCGCGGCGGTACGGGGTTCGTCGCCAAACTACGGTGCGCTGGCGGTGCACCCGCCCGAAAGAAGCGACCTGCATCCGTCCAGGAACCTTTATGATGCTCCGGTCTCGTCGGGCGCGTGGGATCAGAAGCTCCCTTGGTGCGTCCTCGCCGCCGACCTCGATATGACCACACTTTCGCCCCGTCTTTTGGTCGTCGAGGACGAGCAGCACCTCGCGGTGGGGTTGAAGCTGAATTTTGAACTAGAGGGCTACTCGGTCGACATGGCCTGCACGGCTCGCAGGGCCGGCGAGTGCCTGCTTCAGCGTCCTGGCTACGACGCGATCATCCTCGACGTGATGCTGCCCGACATGACGGGCTTCGACCTGTGTCGCAAGCTCCGTGACAGCGGCAACTTCACGCCGGTGCTGATGCTGACGGCGCTCGACTCGACGCGCGACCGGGTGACGGGCCTCGAGGTCGGCGCGGACGACTACCTCGCCAAGCCCTTCGAGCTGACGGAGCTGCTGGCCCGCGTGCGCTCGCTGCTGCGTCGGCGCAGCTGGGAGCGCCAGAAGGCCCCGGCGCGCGGCACCACCGACCCGGTGATCTCGTTCGGCGGCGCGGTGGTCGACTGCGAGCGACAGGAGGCGCGCATGAACGGGCAAGAGGTCAAGCTGACCCGCCTCGAGTTCGACCTCGTGCGCTACTTCGCCGACCACGCCGGCCGCGTGCTCAGCCGCCAGGAGCTGCAAGAGCAGGTGTGGAAGCTGGCGAACTACCCGAACACGCGGATGGTCGACAACTTCATCATGCGGCTACGCCGACACTTCGAGCGCGACCCCTCGGCGCCGGCCCACTTCGTCTCGGTGCGCGGGTCCGGCTACAAGTTCGTGCCCGACCCGCCCGTCCCCAGCAGCGAGCCCGCGTAGGGCCGTCGGCGGGGCCGGCGGCGCGGGGAAACTTCCTGCCCATGACAAAACGGTGACACTCGGTGACCGGTCGATGACGGCGAGTGGTGGGGAGCTTTGCGACATTGACGGGGCCATGTCCTCCCCGATGCCGATCCCCGAGAGATTCCGCGATCTGCCGCTGCCGCCGCCGAGCGAGGGTTACGAGTGGGGCCCGTTCATCCCGTTCATCGCGCTGCACTTCCTGGTGTTCGGCGCGCTGTGGACGGGGACGACCTGGGTCGACTGGACGGTGTGCTTCGCCCTGTACGCGATCCGCATGTTCGCGGTGACCGGCGGATACCACCGCTACTTCTCGCATCGCACCTACAAGACCAGCCGCTGGTTCCAGTTCGTGCTCGCCTTCGTGGCGCAGAGCAGCTCGCAAAAGGGCGCGCTGTGGTGGGCCGCCCACCACCGCAACCACCACAAGTACTCCGACCTCCCGTGGGACGTGCACTCGCCGATCCAGAAGGGCTTCTGGTACTCGCACGTGCTCTGGCTCGTCGACCGCGGCACCGAGCACACCGACTACAGCAAGATCAAGGACCTCGCGAAGTACCCGGAGCTGGTGTGGCTCAACAAGCACTGGATGGTCCCGCCCGTCACGCTCGGCGTGGCCGTGTGGTGGCTGTTCGGCTGGTCCGGCCTGTTCATCGGCTTCTTCCTGAGCACCGTCTTGCTGTGGCACGGCACCTTCCTCGTCAACTCGCTCGCACACGTGCTCGGCAAGCGCCGCTTCGAGACCGGCGACACCTCTCGTAACAACTGGTGGATCGCGCTCGTGACGCTCGGCGAGGGCTGGCACAACAACCACCACCAGTACATGGGCTCGGCGCGCCAGGGCTTCTATTGGTGGGAGATCGACGTCACGTTCTATGTGTTGAAGATGCTCAGCTGGTGCGGGCTCGTCTGGGAGCTTCGCACGGTGCCTGACGCCATCCTCGCGGATGGGCGGGCCCGCGATGCGGCGGCGCGTCGGGGCGAGACCCTGGAGCGGCCCAATCCGGACATCTTGCCGATGACCGGCGAGCTGTAGCCGGTCACGCCCGTTCGCGGAGCGACCCGCGATCGCCTGGTGAAGATTCAGTCGTCTATCTCGTGTCCGACCGCGATCTGTCGAGGGATGTCGCGCGACATCTTGAAGAAGACATCTCGAGAGATGTGCCCGCGACATCTCGAGATGTCGCAGGACATTTCAAAATGTCGGGCCGACACGCCCCGCGGTCGTGGCTCCGCAAAAGCCGGTGACCACGGCCTCGCGATACGAGCAGGGCGGCCTAAACGCGCTACTCCCGATACCAGTCAGGCGCACAGGATACATCGCAGCCGTCGCAACTGGCGAGCAGGGCCGTTCGACCGATGTTGGCCCCACACGGGACGCGGCCCACCTCGTAGCAGGCGTCGTCGTCGGCGGCCCTGGTGGTGCAACCAAACTGGGTGACGCCGCCGGCGAGGTTGCACTCGTAGAAGCAACTGCCCGGCGACTCGCCCGCCTCGTAGCCGCCGCTGGCGTCGTCACCACTATCGTCATTGTCGTCGCCGCCCCCGCAGACGGTAAGCGTCATCAGTAGAAAAGACATGAAGAATAACTTGAACACTTTGCGCATGCTAACATCGTTCTCCAGCGTCCGCACCCCTGGACTTCAGCCGGAAACGGTATCGCTCGCCATGGGATCGATCGGCTCGCCTGGGGGACGACGCGGACTTGCGGCGAAAGGCGAGCGCTGACAAGGGGTTGGCAAAGTCCGCGTCGTACTGTGTCGAACAGGGAGTCATGACGTGATGGCGAGCCAGGCCTGCGTCACCCGCGGATCGCAGGGGCGCGGGCAGGGGTCCTGGAGCCTCAGGACCGCGTCGTGGACGGTGAAGGTGAAGCGCGCGGCGCCGAGAGCCGCCGGGAAGT
>JAYUXQ010001228.1:0-2727 GCA_043752905.1 Nannocystis sp.
GCCAGGTCGTCGTGCGCGGTATAGAAGTATTTGAACTTGCTGCGGCCCGGGTTGGACAGGTCGGGGTCGAGCTTGCCCTGCGCGTCGAAGAACACGATCCGCGGGATGTACTGGCCGTCGGGGCCGTGGCGTAGGGCCTCCGGGGCCTCGTCCTGGTCGAGGTTGACCATCACGAATTGCTCGCTGGCCTGGGCGATCGCCGGGTCGAAAAAGCGCGGCTTGAGCTCCTTGCAGCGCGGACACCAGCCGGCGTGGACGACCAGCATCATCGGCCGGCCGAGCGCAGCGGCCTCCTTGAAACCCTCGTCGAGGCCACGCCAGGCGATCTTGTCGCCGTAGCCGTGGGCCGGCGCGGTCGCCTGACGGGCAGGAGTTGGCGACACGGAGGGCGTGTCGCCGTTCGCGGCGGAGCCGGTCTGTGCCTGGCCGGGCGGGGACTTACCCTCACATGCAAGGGTCGCAGTCAACGCGAGGGCCAGCGCCACGGCCGCGGTGTGATGAACCGGAGTCACGGCCGGTGACCATAGCATGCGACTTGCGGAGATCTGCCTGGAAATGTCCTCGCCGGGCCTGGATAATCCCGCGGACCCATGGACGACCGGCAGCGAGACGGGGAGGACAGGTTCCGCGCGATGGCCGACACCGCGCCCGTGCTCATGTGGATGGCCGGGCCCGACGCGCAGTGGACCTTCTTCAACGCGAGCTGGCTACGCTTCACCGGTCGCGACATGACCCAGGAGCTCGGCACCGGCTGGCTCGAGGGCGTGCACCCGGACGACCGCCAGCGTTGCATGGGCACGTACCTGGCGGCCTTCTTCGCGCGCCGCAGCTTCGAGATGGAGTATCGCCTGCGCCGCCATGACGGTGAGTACCGGTGGATGGTCGACAGCGGCGCGCCGCGGATGATCAGCGGCGACAGCGGGGACGATGCGTCCGAGTTCGCGGGCTACGTGGGATCTTGCATCGACATCACGCCGCGACGCTGGGCCCAGCAGGAGCTCGCGCGGGTCAACGCGCAGCTTCAAGCGGTGCTCGACGCGTCGCATCAGGTGGCGATCATCGCGACCGATCCCGCAGGCGAGATCACCCTGTGGAACCGCGGGGCCGAGCAGATGTTCGGGGTCCTCGCCGGGGCCGTGATGGGCAGGCTGTGCACGCCGCTGGTCCGCGGGGACCCGGAGTTCGCGGCCCGGCGCGCGCGCCTCAGCGCGGAGTTCGGGCGCCCGATCGACGGCTTCGAGGTGATGGCGCTACGCGCCCGCCTCTACGATCACGACGAGCAGGAGTGGACGCTGTATCGCGGCAGCGGCGAGCGCCTGACCGTCAACCTCGTGGCCTCGCCGATGCGCGGCGGCGACGGCGAGATCACCGGCTACGTGGCGCTGGCTCGTGACATCACCGACAGCAAGGCGGCCCAGGTGGCGTTGCAAGAGAGCGCCGTGCGCGTGCAGGGCGCGCTGCACGGGAGCATGGACGCGATCTTGATGCTGGTGGCGATCCGCGACGACGCCGGCGTGCTCGTCGACCTGATGTTCACCGACTTGAACCCGCGCGCGGAGCAGATGCTCGGCAAGCCGGCGGGGCAGCTGGTCGGCGGTCGCATGTCGGAGTCCTACAATGCGCCCGGGCTGCTCGCGTTTCTCGGCCGCTGCGAGCAGGTGATCAAGACCGGGCAGCCGCTCGAGGAGGAGTTCCAGCTGCGCCAGGGCATCATCCCGGGGCTCGACTGGATGCGCATGCAAGTGGTCGCGCTCGGCGACGGGGTGGTCGTCACAGCGCGTGACATCTCGCAGCGCAAGCGCGACGAGGAGCTGCTGCGGCTCAGCGAGGCGCGCCTCAACATGGCGCTCGAGGCGACCCAGGACGCCCTGTGGGACTGGAACTTCGTCACCGGCGAGGTCTACGTCAGCCCGCGCTGGCTGGCGCGTCTGGGCCTCGACCCGCGCACGCCGGTGCTGCCGCAGCAGGAGATGGACGCCCGCACGCACCCGGAGGACGTCGCGGGCGTGCGCGAGGCGGTGCTCGACCACATCGCGGGGCGAACCCCGGCATACGAGCGCGAGTATCGGGTGCGCGACGCGGCGGGCGAGTGGTCGTGGGTGCTGGCGCGCGGCCAGGTGGTCGAGCGCGACCACAAGGGGCGCGTGAAGCGGATGCTCGGGACGGCGAGCGACGTGACGGCGCGCAAGTACCAGGAGGCCGAGCTGCTACGCGCGAAGGAGGCGGCGGAGCGTGCGAACCTGGCCAAGAGCGAGTTCCTGGCCAACGTGAGCCACGAGATCCGGACGCCGATGAACGGGATCCTCGGGATGGTCGAGCTGGCGCTCGACGACGACCTGGCGCAGGAGCAACGTGGTCGCCTGCGCCTGGTCCACGACTCGGCGCGCTCGCTGCTGGCGATCATCAATGACCTGCTCGACCTGGCGAAGATCGAGGCTGGCAAATTCGTGCTCGACCCGAACCGCTTCGCGCTGCGCGAGGAGGTCGAGCAGACGCTGCGCTCGCTGACGCTGCGAGCCCAGGAGCGCGGGCTGTCGCTGGATTGCACGATCGCGCCGGAGGTGCCGGCGTACGTGGTCGGCGACCCGGATCGGCTGCGGCAAGTGCTGGTCAACCTCGTCGGCAACGCGATCAAGTTCACGGAGAAGGGACGGGTGGTGGTGCGCGTGCGGGCGGCCCCGGGCTCGGGTCCGCGGGTGGTGTTCGAGATCGAGGACACCGGCATTG
>JAYUXQ010001229.1:0-6761 GCA_043752905.1 Nannocystis sp.
GCGAAGTGGTCGCAGGACCAGTTCGGCCTCGAGTTCGTACGCCTGCGCGGCGGAGGCACCATCGATACGGCGTTACGCGCCGCGCTCACCGAGCTGCTCACCGCCGGCCAGGTCCGCGAGCAGGCCGGCAAGCTACGAACCGGGTGACGGACCGCCGGGTGTCGCGGTCGAAGCCAGGCCGAGCAGCGTCTGGACGAACGCCTGGACCGACTGGATCCGCGGAAGCGCCGCGATCGCGGCCGCGTCGAGCCAGCGAGGCAATACGAAGATACCGCAGCGAGGCGGACCGGGCGCGACCTCACCTCCGACGACCGGCCAGTTCGCGGGCCTCGGCACGGTGCGCAGTCGCTGGCGCAGGGCGGCATGGCGTTGCACCGGCGGCACGTGGTCGTCAGCGTCGAGCACGACCGCCACGCTGTCGAGCGTGACTTTGTAGGAGGCGCGCCAGGAATTCGACGTCGTGCGGACCCTCGACCAGGATATAGTCCGTGAGCGCGGGCTGGACGTGAGGCTCTCGAGCGAGCTGACGTCCACCGGGAACATCCAGAACACGTTGTCGATTCGATCGACGCTGTTGCTGCCGATGTCCCGCCGATCCGCGACAGAGATCCACCGCATCGGACTGAGCGGGTCGCAGCACAGCTCAAACGCCTCCAGCACGCTGGTCTTGCCGCAGTTGTTACCGCCGACGAGGATATTGAGCCGACCGAAGCCCGCGAGCCGTAGCCCGCGAAGCCCGCGAAAGCGAAGGATGTCCAGGCTCTCGAAGGGCAGCACTGGACCGGAAAGTACCACGGCACCCGCAGGGTGCTCCAGCCCCGTGCGCCGCTCCGGACCTGCGCTCCCTGCCGTGATGCAGCGAATGCTGCGACGGCATGCGACCAGGCCGACCCGCTTGTTTGGGAGCAGCGCTCCACAGCGGCGGTCGGGTCCCGCGCCGGCAATGAAGGTGGACAGGTGGACATACAGGCCAAGGTCGCTGCGAAATCGCTGGACCGTGAACACGCCCGCATGCCGCGGCTCCACGGAGGTGAGGCCGTGGCGCTCCTTCACCGCCCAACTCATCGAGAGCGAACACTGCGCGGGGTCGGAGGGTGGCGCACGAGGCCTAGCCGCCGAGTTGCTTCTTCGATCGATAAATCGACCCAGGAATCTCGAGTTTCAAACGTAAGTGGGGCCTCCCAATCCAAACGAACGGCAGCCCCCTCGAGCGGCACATTCAACCCGGGAAACGCCTCCCACGACAGCGCGATCGAGAATTGTCCAAGGTCCGTCCCATTGGCATCTGCGATCGGAAAACTATGGCGAGCCGTTGTAAATCCATGGGCAGGTTGAAGGCCGACCACCGGACCCATAGAAAAGGCAGACCAACTCGCCACCAGCGAGTCACAACTGGAGGTGCAATCGGGGCCACTTATGACGGCTACAGGGGCCTCCGTAACCCTTTCCGAAGGATATGGCCCCTGAGCCCGACAAGTCCCAGAGAGCACCGCCTCGCCATCCCGTCGACAAAGGAACGGCCAATCGATCTCGGACAATCCTCCGCCAACTGCGCTTTTGTAAGCGTCCACCAACTTCGGATCATCCCATAAGAACCGACGCACCTCTTGCTCGGAGAACTCGGATGACACGCGCATGTGGATCTGTTGGTGATCCCACGGCTTATCAGCAAACCAGCCGAGAAAAACAAAGGGGTTATTGCCACCACGATTTTCATGGAGGTCCAGGATGACCGCGTCAGCATCAGCGAGCTCGCGGCTCAGCAGAGCATGATCTGCTCTGGCTGCGCGAAGGCCGTCACTGGCACTCCTGAGTTCATAGCGAAACGACAGGAAGCGCACGAGGCGTAGCCCCTTTTTGTTGTGGGCCGTCTCTTCAACAGGATGGTACACGCATACGTTCAATCCTACGGAGGAAAGGGTAAACCCGGGGTAGACTTGGCCCGGCTCGGAACGACAACTGACGCTCGCCATACTTGGAGCATCGTCCAAAGTCAAACTCGGCGACCTTCCCCAGCGACTCGAGTCCGCAAACGTGAATTTTTGGTCCCACTGCGTCCCCTCGCGCCGCAGCGTCAGAGTACGAGTATCGCCGCGTTTTACCCGACTCCACGGAAGCATCACCGAAACGATGGCATTCGCTTGTTCTGATCGACGCGTAGCATCGTTTAGCGAGTTTGAGTCCAAATCATGTTCAAGTAACCACGCCTCGACAGGCTCACCATCAACCGCGATGACAAGGTCGCCCTCGGCGACGGCCCTATCGGGCGCCTCGGCCAGGCCACTGTCCAGAATCTTGTCGACCCGCACCAAAGTGCGCTCACCCGTTACCTCGACAAAGAGAGAAATACCGAGACCGATCTCATCTTGGTGAAGATCACCAGGCGGCACTAGAGAACAGTGTCGATCCCGGAGCGAATTTTGCAAATGAAAGACAGCGACAAGCGCATCCTCACGACTTCCGGCGCGTGCAAATTCTTCGTACAATCTCGACTTGTCGACGATCCAGCGCACCCTCTGGTTCTCGGCGAAGACATGATGCTTCTCCACGAGATTGACCAACCGTTCGAAGAGTGGAATGTAGTTCTCGGGAATCCGCTCCCCGCCGACACCTGCTGAGTCGTTTCTTGCATGTGAAGCGCCCTGATGGCGTGCGCCCGATACGTCCCTCTGAGCAACCTTCGGCGTGTCCGAAGTAGATGGATCCCTCGAACACGACGGGAGGGTTGCGAACAAGAGCGCGAGGGGTTTGCAAACTAGTCGGTCTGCTATATTTTTCATATCAGACCGATCCCGCAAGCACGAGTTCTGTACCAAGCCCGTCCCCAATCAATGAGACAAAGCGCAGTGCCCCTACATTCTCAGCGCTGATCGGGATCGCAAGTTCTACGAGCGAATCTCTGCAAATGGCTCGCTGCCTATGTGGTTTCATGGGCCCTCGCCTTGTAACTATGCCTCCTCCGCTCCCTGCCGCACAGCGGTGGCGCGTCGTCTTCGGCGCCGTCGGTGAGCCCGAACACACGCGCCTCACCGACCTCCTGGTCCCCGCCAACCAGACCTGGGCCGGCCGCGCTCCGCTGCTGCTCGTGCTCTTCGCCCGGCATAACTTCACCCACAACGACCGGCAAAACCGCACCGCCGCGTTCGACGTCGGCTCCGCCTGGATGGCCCTCGCCCTGCAAGCCGGTCGCCTCGGCCTGCACGCCCGCGCGATGGCCGGCTTCGACACCACCCGCGCCTGCACCGAGCTCGGCGTCGACCCCGGGCAGTTCGAGGCCCTCGCCGCCGTCGCCGTCGGCCACCGCGACGAGCCCGGGTCCCTCCCCGAGCCGCTTCGCGCGCGCGAGGTCCCGAGCGGTCGCAACCCCCGGGGAGGTTGTTCCCGACGATGCCGGTGCACGCGAGCATGCTCCCCGACGAGGTCCAGGAGATCATCGGTCAGGTGGGTCCCAACACTGTCGGCGCGCAGCGCCTGCTCGAGAGCATCGGTTTTCAGTACAGCGGCCGCGTCGACCCCTTCGACGGCGGCCCGCACTACGAGGCCGACACCGACCAGGTCACCTTCGTCCGCGACACCCGCAGTTATCAGCCGATCGTCGGCGAGCCCGACGACACTGCCCAGCCCGCCGTCACTTGCCGACCGCTCGCCGCACTTTCGCGCCGTCTGGACCCCCGTGCAGGCCGTGCACGACCCCGACGACAGCGGCCAGCCGACCCTCGTGCGCGTCGGCGAGGCCGCGCTCACAAGGCTCGGTGTCACCGCCGACGAGGCTCGCGTGCTGGTCGCCCTGCGTCCACAACGCCGCCACAGCAACCGCACCAGCCGCGTCTTCCCGCCCGCCCGCGCCCCGACCGGCTCGCTGCGGACCAACGGCCAGGACCGAATCGGCCTGTCAGTCGAGCGCGTGGACCTGCAGCGTGCTCCGGTCGAGCCGGATCGAAGCCTCGGGCTCGCCTCTGCTCGCCGCCTCGTCGTCGAGCTTCGCAAGAGACACATCGACCATCGGTTCGCTGTCCTTGACCACGACTCGCAGCGCCAGCGACGTCTCGTCGGCCGCGGCGAGCGTCTCGAAGGCCGAGAAGACCTGCGCCTCGTCGAGCTCCAGCGTCGCGGTCCGCTTGCGACCGGCTGCTTGCCGCCAGTTGAGCTTGATCTCGCGGGGCACCGCGCGCAGCTCTCGTCGCTGCCGGCCCTTGCCGGATTGAACGTACTCTCGCTCGCCGTTGAAAGACTTGATCCAGGCCGTCGTCGGCGCGGCGCCCACGACCTCGATCCTCCACGGATAACGCCGACGATACCGCTCCCACAGACCCTTCGGGGCCGGTACGAGGCTGGCCAACCCTGCCACGCCGAGCGCCTCTTTCAGGACCATCCGTACGTACTCTGGCCTGGACACCTCGTCATTGTCGAGCAGCGCGGTCCAGGAAACATCCGCCGCGCTGGCCGTGAACCCGGCCACCTCGAGCGCGACCCCCTGACCTTCGAGCCACACCGACACGTGCCCGCCCGGAGCCATGCCGACGATGATCCGATCGTAGGTCGTCTTGCCGCCGGTGGCCGGCCCCTCGATGCCATGTTTGAACTCGGCGAGGATGGCCTCCTGCGGCAGCGCAAAGACACCCGCGTAGAACTTATCCTCGGTGTACGAGAACCAGGTGAGGTCCAGCGTTACGGGGACAGGCCTGGTCTCCGCGCCGACGATGTGGGTCGAACCGATCTCCCCCCAGCCATTGTGAAAGACCTTCTTATCGGGGATGTAGACGGACGAACCATCGGCGAAGACGAGGTCCCCGCGGACGATCTCCATCGGATAGCCCCGGGGGGCGCACTCTGTCGGCAGCCAGGCGAATTCTTCCATCGCATCGTTCCTCTGCGCGCGCACGAGCATGATCGAAGCGACCAGCGCGATCAATGCGATCGCAGCGACCAGGCAAGCCACGAGGATCGCGAGGCGTTTAGCCATCGAAGATCACGCGCTGTCGCGCTCCGTAGATCGGGTCGTCGTTGGTCCATTGAGGCTGGTTGGTACCACCATAAAACGCCGAGAAGTGCAGATAGCCGTGCCGGAGCGCCTTCATGAGCTCCGAGTTGTCACGCCACCAGTCGCTCGGGCTAGAGGTCGCGCTGCTGAAGGCATATGGTTCGATGGCGGCCTCGACCGTGCTCAGCTCCTTCGGGACGGGGTGCACGACGCGCATCCGGCTGGCGAAGACCACTCCGCTCTCCGCGGCGAACCGACCCATCAAGTGCAGCGGGATGCGGCTATAGCGGTTGCTGATGCCCGAGCGCGTCGCTTTGATCTCGTTCCAGTAGTTCGGCTCCGCGATCTCGTCCGCGGTGTACCAGCCGCTGTAGACCAGCCAGGCGCGCTCACGCCCGAGCGCGCCGGACTCGGCCTTGTTGAGCCACGACGTATCGATGTCGAAGACCTGTAGATCTTCGGTCGTGTCATGCATGTAACCCCCACCGACGTCGGAATGCGCGCCGGGGAGGAAGACCTCGCGGCCGTTCTTGGCGCTCTCGATGTTCGTCAACGGGAAGTTCTTTCGGTGCTCCTCGGCGGCCGCGAGCTGCACGACGCGCTCCGCCGAGCTTATGGCGTCCAGCTCGAGATCGCGGGTGTCATCGGTGTGTATGAAGCCATAGGAGGCGACCGTGTCGAACAGGCCGATGAACTTCACCTCGACGCTGTTCACGGAGTAGCCGCGCGCGACCAGCCGGTCCCGCAAGGTCTTCCCCTCCCGCTTCAGCGCCGCGAACACGAAGTACCGCGCCGCCGCCGCGCCCCGACTGAAGCCGAATGCATCGAGGTGGATATAGTCGATGCGCTTGTTGCTGCCGAGCGCGTCGATGCGGCTGATGAGCTGCTGGATGCCGCTCTCGACCTTGGCCATGACCCCGGTGATCCCTCGCCCCTCGACCATGCCCTGGGGCACATCACCCATGAGGTCCCGGGTGCCGATGCCCTCGACATAAAACGAGAAGGAGTGATCGGCCGCGGTGTCGGTGGACCAGAAATTCTCCAGCTTCGAGACGTTGGAGTAGTCGTTGCCGTAGCTACCCCCGCCCCCGTTCGCCGCCCCATGGGCGACGTTGGTCCGGTTGTTGAGCGTACCGTCGAAGAACAGGCTCGCGCGGATCGATACGCGCGGCTCCACCGGTGGGGCATTCTCCTTCTCCTGGCCGGGGAGCGAGCAAACCGGCTCTCCTATCTGAGGCATGTCTTGCCGACAATCGTCGCTGCGCGATAATTTGTCAACTCACGCCCCATCGGGCTCGCGCAGCCAAACGTCCTCGGATTCGACGCGGCGGCTCGCCCCGCCGCCGGGCGGGCGCACCCGCAGCGCCCCGTCGTCGTCGAAGCCGACCCCCTCGCTCGCGACCCCTCCGACCGTCAGCGCCTGGCCCATGACGGCGCTGTGAGCCTCGTACTGCCCGCGGATGCTAGCGAAGCCGCCCGCAAAGAACCGCCCGAGCACGCCCTCGAGCCCGAGCAGCGCCGCCTCGAGCACCTCATGGCGCGAGGGATATGTCCCGGCGGCCAGCTCGATCGCCACGCTCGTCGCGTTTAGCTCCTCGGGGAATTCCCGCTGCGACACATTGACCCCGAGCGGTTAGGAAGTTTCAGGCGGGAATTCTGCCGGCGGGTCGAGTACCAGAGAGACGATGTTCCACGGACGCGGGCCGTTTGGTGAAGCTGGAGCGCGACCTCGGACGGGTTCGATCATCGAGTTCTGGAACGTGTTGCACGAGGTGGGTGC
>JAYUXQ010001230.1:0-2721 GCA_043752905.1 Nannocystis sp.
CGCCCGCCACCGAGCCGAGCAGGCGCGCGACGCCGAAGCAGACCATCGCGTACAGGCCCTGCACGCTGTTGCGGGCGTCGGCGGGGGCCTTGAGGTTCAAGTACATCGGCGGGATCAAATAAATGGCGACGACGATCGGGCCGTGCAGCAGCTGCGAGGCGACCGTCACGCGCGGGTCGGCGATGGTCGCCAGCAACACCATGCGCACGACCAGACAAAGTGCCCCGAATAAGATCAGCTGGCGCAGTGAGTAACGGCGTAGCAGAGGGCCGGCCGCGAGCATGAAGGGCAGCTCGGAGAGGACGCCGAGGTTCATGACGAGGCCGACCCACGAGGGGTCGATGCCGACCTCGAGCACGAGCCGCGCGTAAAACCCGTAGAACACGGCGATCGAGGCGAACAGCAGGCCGAGCGGGATGATGAGGTCGCGCGTGGGAGAGCGACGCAGCACGTCCCACGCGGTCGCTGCGGGAGGGGGCGCGGTGAGGCTGGTCTCCGGGACAGGTGCGGCGGGGTCGAGGACGAGGGCGCCCGCGCCCGCGAGGCTGGTCTCGGGGACAGGTCGGCTGGCTTCCGGGACAGGTGCGCCGGGGCGGGCGGGGGCGATACGGGGGAGCAGGGGGAGGCACAGGAGGCCGAGGCCTGCGGCGACGGCGGCGGCGAAGATGGCGGCGCGGCCCGAGGCGGCGCCGGCTCGCAGGGCGAAGAACAGGACGAACGCGGGGATCATGAAGCCGAAGCTGCCCCACACGCGGATGCGGTCGTAGGGTGGGACGGGGCGGCCCTCGGCCTGTGCGGAGGCGCTGGCCGAGAAGGTGAGGCCGTCGAGCAGCGCGAACATGGGGGTGTAGACCATGCTAAAGACCATCGAGATCAGCAGCACGGGGATGAAGCCGCGGGCGAACGCGAGGGCGAGCAGGGTGCAGCCGGTGAGCGCGTAGGCGAGGCCGATCAGGGTGCGTCCGGACAGGCGTCGGTCGGCCAGGTAGGTGACGATCGGCGGGCTGAGGATCACCGCCATGCCGTACATGCCGGCGATCCAGCCGATCTGCCAGTCGGGCATGCCGAGGTCGCGGCCCAGGAAGACCGGCAGATACGGCATGTACGCGCCGACGATCGCGTACGCGAGCAGGTAATGCAGGCGGATCGATCCGAAGCGCACGGGGGCTTCAGGTCGCGCGCGGACGGAAGATGTGCTGGCGATAGTAACGCAGCTCGGCGATCGACTCGCGGATGTCGTCGAGGGCGCGGTGGCTCTCGCCCTTGTCCGGCGCCGGCAGCTCCGGATACCAGCGGTGCGCGAGCTCTTTGATCGAGGTGACGTCGATGCTGCGGTAATGCAGGTACTCCGCGAGCGCCGGCATATGCTTCAATATGAATCGGCGGTCGTGGCCGATCGAGTTGCCGCACAGCGGTGACTTGCCGGCGGGGCAAAATTGGCGGATGAACTCGAGGGTCTGTGTCTCGGCCTGCGCGAGCGCGGTGGTCGAGGCCTTGACCTGCGCGGTCAGGCCGCTCAGGCCATGCTGGCGGGTGCACCAGGCGTCCATGGCGTCGAGGACGGGGTCGGGCTGATGCACGACGATGTCGGGGCCCTCGGCGAGCAGGTTGAGGTCACCATCGGTGATGATGGTGGCGATCTCGAGGATCTCGCAGGTGTCCGGGTCGAGCCCAGACATCTCGAGGTCGATCCAGACGAGCGGCGGGGTGGCTTCCATGGGCCGCGGAGGATAACACCGCTCGCAGCAGGCGCACGCTTTCAGCCGGCGTCCAGGACGTCGAGCACGGCGTCGAGCTCGGCCAGGTCGGGGTCGTTCGGCAGGAGGTCGAGCGCGGCCTTGAGGCGCTCCTTGGCCTCCGCGAGCGCGACGGCCAGGTCCGCCGGGCGCGCCTGCCAGCGCTGTAGCGCGGCGGCATAGGCCGCGAGCGCGGCGCCCTTGTACAGCGCGGCCGGCTTGTCGGCGAGCAGCGTCGACAGCTTGACGGCGGACTTGGTCTCCTTGAGCTCGCCGGTGGCCTCGTCGATGAAGGTGACGCGCACGAGCAGCTTGGCCTCCGGGTCGGAGCCGGCGTCGGGATTGCAGCTTCGCAGGCGGCGGTGGAGGACGAGGCTGGCGTTGGGGCCGAGGCGGACGCTGAGGTCGTCGGCGCCGAACTCGTTGAGGGATCCAGCGTCGCGGACGACCTGGAAGCCGGGGGGCAGCTCGAGGTGGGCGGAGACCTCGCGGACGGCGGCACCGAGGGTGCGGACCAGCTGCGGGCCGAAGCGCTTGTCGGCCTCGGCCTCGCCGCCGATGAACATCGAGGAGCCGCGACCGGCGTGCGCGGCGGCGTCGATCATGTCACTGCGATAGATGCCGGCCTCGCCGACGCCGACGCCCGAGAGATAGATCTGCTTGTCGGCGTGCTCGCGGATGACGGCGAGGTCGGTGTCGTTCGCGGTCGCGCCGCCGTCACTGACCAGCAACACGCGGTTCCAGGCCTGCGGGTCGTAGGCGGCCTCTGCGAGCTTGTACGCGGACATGAGGCCGCTGTAGAGCTCGGCGCTGCCGCCGAGCTCGAGGGCGTCGAGCTTCTCGAGCACGACCGGATCGCCGGGGCCGGTGATCGCGTGCAGCTCGAGCACGGTCGGGTACTTCGAATTCCAGGTGACGATCGAGAGGGTGTCGCCCGCGCGCAGGTTGTCGGCCAGCGCCTTGCCGGTCGCGTGCAACATGTCCT
>JAYUXQ010001231.1:0-2718 GCA_043752905.1 Nannocystis sp.
CGCAGGACGATCTTGCCGCGGGTGACGCGGGCGACGTCCAGCAGGTCGTCGATGAGGTGGCCGAGCTGCTGCGACTGGCGCTCGATGACGGCGCGCGCGTGGCCGAGGAGCTCGAGAGACTCGGGGCTGACGCGCATCAGCTCGAGCGCGCTGGTGATCGCCGCCATCGGGTTTCGCAGCTCGTGGCCGAGCATCGCCAAAAACTCGTCCTTGCGGCGGTCGGCGTCCTGGAGCTGGAGGTTGAGGCGGGCGGCCTCGCGGAGCGCGCGCTCGCGGTCGCCGCGGGTGGCGGTCTCGGCTCGCAGCAAGGCGGCGAGCAGCGGGAGGGCGGGTAGCAAGACATCGACCTCGGCCGGATCCGGCGCGCCGCCGAGGAGCACGAGCGTGACACCGTCGGCGCCGGTGTGCCCGATCGCGGGGGTCGGCGGCTCGTCGTTGCGCTGCTGCATGACGCCGCGGTGGGTGCCGGGCTCGCTGCACAGCGCCAGGAAGTCGCGCCAGCTCGGGCCGCCGCGCATGGTCTGGGGGAAGCCGGGGGCGGGCAGGAGGACGCCGAGCTCGGGGTCGTGGACCAGCAGCAGGAGGTCGTCGGCGCCGAGGTGGCGGGCGAGCGCGCGGGCGGCGTGCGGACGTCGGGCGACCTCGGCGAGCGCCGCGACCAGCGAGTACAGCGACGGCGTGGAGGTGGCGGTCACTGTCACTCGGGGAGCAGGCAGACGACGGCGGTGCAGTTGTGAAACCCGCCGAACTGCCCCTCCGCGCGCGCGATCTGCCCGTGCGTGTTGCAGCCGAGGTATGTGACGGCGGGGCCGAGCAGCTCGCCGAGCGCGTCGAGCTCGTGGCTGAAGGCCTCGCCCATGCGCAGGCGGGTGGCGACGCAGTCGAAGAACAGGGCGACGCGCGGCTTCTTGCCGCCGAGCGCCGCGATCGCGGACTCGGTCGCGCGGCGGGCGGCCTCGACGGTCGAGTCGACGTCGGTCGCCATGATGTGAACCTTTGCGCCGACCGGGATCTCCGAGGCGCAGGTGACCGAGCCGTCGGCGCCCACGGACAGCGGCACGCGCAGGCGGTGGCCGCTGCCGGTGTCGATGCCGAGGACGTTGTGCAGGAAGAACGGCAGCGGGGCCTCGCGGTCGAAGGTCATGATCAGCGCGGAGCGGTAGGGGTGGGTCGGGATCACGGTGTCATGGAAGGCGCCGACCAGCTCCTGCGCGGCCCGTTGCCGGTCGGTACCGATGCCGCGGCCGTCGCCGGCGGCGAAGATGATGTCGTCGGATCTCAGCAGCAGCGCCGGCTGGTCGTACTGCGGCGAAGCGAACAGGACCAGCGCGTCCGGGGGCGCGCCGGGCATCTGCGCCGTGATGCGCTCGCACAGCTCGCGGGCAGCGTCGTCGCTGTTCGATGCGCTCGTATAAGCAACGATGGTGTCCGTCACAGGCGCCTCGGATCGGTTCTACTCCCCGGGTGCAAGGAAAAGCGAGTGGAACGCAGTCGTTTCGCTTGACGGGGGTACGGTCGATGTGCGTAGCGGCACATGCGCGCTCTAGAGAGTACCGAGATAGGCGAGCAGGTCGTCGCGCTCGGCGGGCGCGAGCTCGGTGCCCGGGAGGTGGCCCGCGACGGGTCCCCGGCCGTGTGCGCCGCGCGTGTAATCGTCGCGCAGGCGGGCCGGGTCGAACAGGTCGGCGAGTGAGGGGACGACGCCGTGGTGCAGGTAGGGCGCGGCCTCGGCGACGCGGACCAGCGGGGCGGGGCGATACAGGCCGGTGCCGCGCGAGATGCCGGCCGCGAGCGCGGGGTCGGTGCCGATGTCGGCGAAGGGCACGGGCGGACCGCTGCCGCCGGGGTCGGCGTGGCAGCCGGTGCAGTCGCGGCGAAAGATCTCGGCGCCGCGCTGCGTGGTGGTGTTGGTGACGGTGGCGCGTGGTGGGGGCACCAGCGAGTAGAGGTACATCGCCAGGGCGTAGGCGAGCTCGCGCGGGGGTCGGGTGCGCTCGCGGTTGGCGTGGAGGATCTGGGTCTCCTGGCGGATCGCCAGGGCGAGCGGGGCGTCGGCGCCGAGCTCGGCGTGGCGCAGCGTGGCGGCCTGCGTCAAGGTGCCGAGCGAGCGCAGACCCCACAGGTCGGGGATCGCGACCGGGTCCTCGTCGTCATCCTCGGTGATGTCGGCGCGGCCGGGGCCCCAGCCGGTCATGCGGCGCGCCATGTCGGGGTCGAGGGGGGCGCCGGTGTCGCGATGATAAGCGAGGCGCATGGCACCGTAGTCGAAGTCGCGACGCGCGCGGCCGGGGATCACGGCGCCGGCCTCGACGGTGCTGTGGCACAGCGCGCAGGTGATGCCGACCCGCGGACGGCCGTCGATGTCGATAAAGGCGACGGTGCCGGGGACGCTGCCGTCGGCGGCGCTGTGCAGGCCGATGGCGCGGGCGACCGCGGGGTGGGCGAGGGCGTGCTCGGCGAAGATCTCGGGGCGCAGCGGATAGTCGAAGAACACGCGGCGTCCGAGCTCGACCCACGCGGGCATGGTGGTCGGGCGCTGGCCGTCCCACAGGGGGGCGTCGGGGGCGTCGGGCTGGCCGTGCGTCGTCAGCTGCTCGGCGGTGTCGGCCGTGGTGGCGCGCACGCGCGGGTTCCAGGCTGGCAGCAGGTCCCAGCCGAGGTCGGCGCGGGCGTAGGACCCGAGGCGGGTGCGGGAGTAAATGTTGGTGGGGTTGGTCA
>JAYUXQ010001232.1:0-2714 GCA_043752905.1 Nannocystis sp.
ATGTATTTGAGCAGGGGGAGCGAGCCCAGGGCGGGCTCGATGGCCTCCGGGGGGACGTTCGCGGCGGAGGTGATCGAGGTCGTGACGACCTCCGTGGCGATCACGGGGGAGGTCTCGTCGTCGGCGATGGCCGCGAGGTCGCCGAGGCCGCCGAGGTGGATGTCACCCGAGAGCACGACGACGTTCTCCAGCTGCTCGTCGACGATGAAGTCGAGGATCCGCTGGCGGGCGTTCGGATAGCCGTCCCACTGGTCGAAGTTGACCAGGCTGCCGCCGAAGTCGACGTTCGAGAACACGATCTGCTGGGTGATGCACTTCCAGATCGCGGAGGTGGCGGTCATCTGGTCCTTGAGCCAGGTCTCCTGCTCGTCGCCGAGCAGGGTGCCGTCGAACTCCTTCCAGCCCTCGCAGCCCATGCCGGGCTCATTCATGCAATTTTGCTTGCTGCGATACTGCCGGGTGTCGAGCAGCCAGAACTCGGCGAGGTCGCCCCACTTGAGCGCGTGATAGATCTTGTAGTCGGGGCCGTTCGGGGGCGGCAGGCGCAGCGGCATATGCTCGTAGTAGGCCTGGTACGCCGCGGCGCGGCGCGCCAGCCACTCGGCGGTCGGCACGTCGTCTTGCGAATGCTCGCCAGCGTAGTCGTTCTCGACCTCGTGGTCGTCCCAGATAATCGCCCACGGCGAGCGCCGGTGGGCGGCCTGGAGGTCCCCGTCGGCCTTGTAGAGGGCGTGACGGACGCGATACTCGTCGAGGGTCATCGGCTCCGGAGCGCCGTGCGATCGCACCGGGCCGGTGGCGGCGCTCTCGTAGATGTAATCGCCCAGGAACAGGACGAGGTCGATGTCCTCCTTTATCATGGCCTGATACGCGGTATAGTAGCCGTCGGAGTAATCCTGACAGCACGCGGTGGCGAAGCGCAGGCGCTCCGGCTTGGCGTCGAGGGCGGGCGTGGTCCGGGTGCGCCCGGCGGCGCTGGTATATTCGCGGATCGTGAAGCGATACCAGTACCAGGTGTCGGGATCCAACCCGTCGACCTGAACGTGCACCGAATGAGCCCACATCGGTACAGCGTCGGCGCTGCCGGCTTGCACGATGTCGGCGAAGTCCTCGTCGGTGGCGACCTCCCAGTCGACCGTGAAGGGCTCGTCGGGCATGCCGCCCCTGGCCTCGCCCGGGCTCGGCGCGAGCCGGGTCCACAGGATCACGCTGTCGGGCAGCGGATCGCCCGACGCGATCCCGAGCGTGAAGGGGTCACCCGGGAGCGCGGGCTCGGGCTCGCCGGTGGTCGGCGTGTCGCCGGTGCTCGGCGCGTCGCCGCTGCCATCACCCGACGACGATCCCCCGGTGCCGCCCTGCGCGTCACCACACCCGCCGGCCTGAGCAGCGACCGCGGTCGCCAGCAACTGCAGGAGAAATCGTCGTCGCGTCGGCCATGAAGTTTCCTCGGAGCGGATGGACATCGCGCGCGAGTATAACGCCTGCGCGCCTGGTGGTCGCGTCGCTCGGGGTCGCGGCGGGGGCCTCGCTCGCGCTGGTGATCACGTCAAGGCGCCGATCGAGGGCGGCCATGTCGGCATGCTTGCCGCGCAGGGCGACGTGCAATCGGCGCAAGTCGCCTTATCAGTAGCGCACGTCCTCGACGCGCGCGCCGAAGGTGATCTCGGGCGCGCTGCACACCCCGATCTTACCCATCTCGGCCTTGAAGTCCTCGGAGGCGAACAACGAGCGGGCCCTGTCCGCGTCGGTCACGCCGAGCACGGTGACGATCACGTCGTTGGGATCGCCGAGCACGTGATGGATGTGATGCCCCTGCGCGCCGGTCTCCTGCGCGAACATGCGGACGAGGGCGTCGAAGCCAGGCTTGAAGGTGTTGAAGTCCGTCACCCGATGCTTGACGATGATGTCTGTGGCCATGTGAAGTGCTCTCCCGGGCGCCGGTATCCCGGCGCTGCCCGCAAACCTGTGCGGGCTGGCGATCCCGCACCAGTCGCACCCGGGCGCGCGTGAGAGGACCGGCGCAGATGGCAGCCTGGGCGCGACTTTGGCGAGGGTCGCACTCCCGGGTCCCGGGGGCGTCGCAAAAACGCGCAGGTCGCGGCAGCGACCCGCCAGGGTGGTGTGAGCCGCCCAAATACGGCTCCGGCGACCGGCGCTGTCACGTTGGTGATATCGTCGCCGCTGAAAATGGCCGCGCAGCGCCACGTCCCCAGCAGGGGCATGAATCCGCGGCGCCTCTGGGTCGGGCTGCTGATCTTCGCCGGCTGCGGCGAGGTCGCGTCGATGCAGGTTTGCGATCGCGTCGGCTCGCTGTGCGTCGCCGAGGACGTCGGCCAGGGGCTCTATGCCGGGAAGGGAGCGACGGCCGACCTCGACGGCGACGGCGTTCGCGACCTGGTCAGCGCCGGCAGCGGCCTCTCGGTCGTGTGGGGCGGCAGCAACCGACGCGAATATCGGTTTCTCCCCGACAGGGTACGGGACGTGGAGATCGGCGATGTCGACGGCGACGGCGACCCGGATATCGTGTTCATCACGACTACACCCGCGAGCCTGCGTGTGCTCGAGAATCGCGGAGATCGGCAGCTCGTCGAGCGGCCCGCGGTCACGGTCACTGGCCAGGTCGAGAGCCTGTGGGTCGGCCACCTCGACGGCGACGACACGCTGGACGCCGTGGTCGCCAGTCATGGCAAAGGGGGGACCCTCACCGTGCTCAC
>JAYUXQ010001233.1:0-6741 GCA_043752905.1 Nannocystis sp.
CATTACGTGTACTCCGATATGACCGGCGGCCAGCTGCTGAGCATCCTCCCGCAGTGAGCGCGGCGGCGCGCGACCGGTGATGGGCGCTTTCATGCGGGCCCTCATCGCGGCGCTCCGCGGCGCCCGGGCGTGCTAATTCCAGCTCGTGGCCACGCCGACCGACGCCGTGGAGCGCACCGACGACGCCGGTGATCGTGGCGGCACGCCGCTGGCGAGCGACCGCTCGGCCCGTGATCTCCAAGCCCCACTCCCCGGTCCGAGGCTGACCCATAACGAGGTCAAGCTACGCGCTCAGTTCGACCCGGCACACGCTGTGGACCGAGCGCCGCGATCGCCCACGGCTACGTCCACGACGCCGCGGGCCGCCTCACTTCCGCTATCGACCCCGCCAGCCACAGGACGGACTTTACCGGGGCCGGGGCCGGGCGTCGCACGCAGGTCGACTCGCCCGACGCCGGTACGTTACGCCAGCGCTTCGATCGAACGGGCCGCATCACCGAGCGCATCGACGCGACCGGCGCGCGGATCACCTGGGCCTTCGACCCGCTCGGCGTCTGCTGAAATGCGCACCCCTACAGCTTTGTAGGCGCTCAGGTCGGCGAGGTCCGCCACCACTATGATGGAGGCGGTCCGTTCGACCGGGGCCAGCTCGCGTGTGTCGACGACGACGCTGGCAGCGCCCTGTTCACCTACGACGCCTGCGGCCGCATCATCAACCTCGGCGCGTCCGGCGGGCCGAGGGTACCCACCGTGACGATCGCCTTGGGCGTGTAAGTCAGCGCCGCGATGGGGCCAGGTCAGGGCTCGTCACCGAGGCGGCGCAGGTGCTCGCGCAGCGTGACCTTCAGGCGTTCGAAGCGCTTGCGAAGGGCGGCGGCGCGGCGGCGCAGGGCCGCGGGCTCGGCCGGTCCGCCGAGGATCTCGGCGATGTCGTGCCAGGGCATGCGGCGATCGATGCGGAGGATCAGCAGCGTGTGATCGTCGGGGTCGAGTCGCTCTCGCAGGGCGGCGAAGCGAGCGCGTGTCTCGGTGCGGCGTGACTCGGGGGTGGCCGTGCGCACGTGAGCGGCGAGGCCGGCGAGCTCGGGCGCGTCCGACAACGCGAGGTGCGGGCCGTGACGCTGCGACGCGGCCCGCTGGCGACACAGCGCGTTGCGGGCCAGCGTATAGCTCCACGTGCGCAGGCTCGACTGCCAGCGAAAGCCCGGCAAGCCGCGCCACAGGTCCTCGCAGAACTGTGAGAAGGCGTCGTGCGCGTCGGCATCGCAGCGCGTCAGCGCCACGAGAAACCCGAGGATCTGCGGGCCATAGCCCTCGACGATCCGCGTCGTCGCGCCCGCGACTTCGCCCGCGGCGAGACACGCTCGCACGGCCTCCGACAGCGCGTTTGCGGGCTCGGCCTCGTCGTCTCGCTGGGTGTCATCGGCCACGCGGTGCGAGTGTACCTGTTGCGTCGTCACGTGTGATACTCGTGGGCTGAGATGGACTCGCGCGATGTAACGAGATCCGAGTCGCGCGGCGACGAGGCGCGCGCGGACTCGTTCGCCGACTCGTTCGCCGACCTCGACGATTCGGTGGTGGCGCTGCTTGGTCGCCTCGGGCACGCGTCGGCCGTGCCGATCGGCGGCGTCGACGGAGCGCTCGCTCCGCTGCCGCCAGGCGCGATGGTCGGCGAGAACTTCAAGGTCGTCGGTCGCGTCGGGGTGGGTGGCATGGCGGTCGTATATCTCGCGCACGACCTGCGGCTCGGCCGCGCTGTGGCGATCAAGCTGTATCGCTGGCCGCCGGAGCCAGGACGGCTGTCACGGACGATGCGCGAGGCGATGGCGATGGCTCGGCTCACCGACTCACACGTGCTCACTCTCTACGAGGTCGGCGAGTTCGCGGGGCGCATCTACATCGCCATGGAGTTCGTCGACGGCTGGAACGCGCGCGACTGGCAGCACAGCGAGCGGCCGGGTCGGCGAGAGCTGCTACGTATGTACCTGCGCGCCGGCGAGGGCCTCGCGGCCGCTCACGCGGTCGGCGTGGTGCACTGCGACTTCAAGCCGGACAACGTGCTTATTGGTCGTGACGGTCGCGTGCGGGTCGCGGACTTCGGGCTCGCGCGCGTCGCCCCCGGCGCTGCCAACGTGACGGTGACGGCCCACGATCAGGGCGACGCCGGGGCGCTCGAGCGCCTGCGGGCCGGCGCCCAGGAGAGCACCGTCGCGGGCACGCCCGCGTACATGGCCCCGGAGCAGCGCGAGCGGCGAAGCGTCGATCCTCGCACCGATCAGTACGCGTTCTGTGTCGCGTTGCACGAGGCGCTGCGCGGGCGTCGACCGGGCCCGCTGGACGAGCAGCCGACGAAGGGCGCCGATGAGGGTCCGCCGCTGCCGACGTGGATCGAGCGAGTGCTGCGACGCGGGCGCGACCCGGAGCCGGACCGCCGCTTCTCGTCGATGGCGGCGTTGCTCGCCGCGCTGCGCGACGACCCGGCGGCGCGACGGCGCCGCTGGCTCGTCCGCGGCGGGCTCGCGACGGGGCTCGGGCTGGCGCTCGCGGGGGCCGCCGAGGTGTTCGCCAGGCCACCATTGTGCGTCGATACCCGGGCCCCGCTCGCCGATGTATGGGGCGCGGGGCGGCGTTCGCAGGTCGCCGCGGCGTTCGCCCGCGCCTGCGCCGACGGGGCCTCGTGCCCGCCAAAGTCCCACGCGCGCACGCAGGCGCTGCTCGACGACTACGCGGACGCGTGGGCGGCGATGCGGACGAATGCATGCGAGGCGACCCATGTGCACGGCGTGCAGTCGGCTGCGCTGCTCGACCGGCGCATGGGATGTCTCGACGAGCGGCTGCGCAGCCTCGACGCGCTGGTCGACGTGCTGGTCGCCACGGACGCGGTCGTGGCCAGGCGGGCGCCGGTGGCCGCGGCCGCGCTACCGTCGCTGGCGAGCTGCGCTGACGTGGCCCACCTGACCAGCGCGCTCGCTCTGCCCGACGACCCCGGCCTGGTGCCGCGGGTCGAGGCCGCGCGCGCTCGCGTGGTCCAGGCGGAGGCGCACAAAGGCGCGGGCCGCACGGCAGAGGCGCTGACGACCCTGCGCGGCGTCGAGGGCGAAGCCGGTCGACTCGGGTATGCGCCGCTGCGCGCCGAGGTCGACCTGGCGCTCGGGAAGATGCTCGCGGAAACCGACCCGGGCGCTGGCGAGGCCCATCTGCGCGCCGCCTACTACGTGGCGACCGCCCACGGCCACCCGGAGGTCTCCGCCCTGGCCGCGACCCACCTCGTGTGGACGATCGGGTACGTGCAGAGCCGCCTCGCGGAGGCCGACGCGTGGTCGCTGCAGGCCCTCGCGGAGACCGAACGGCGCGGCACCGAGGTCCACGTCCGCGCGCGCGCGCTCAGCCACGTCGCCTCCCTGCGCACCGAGCAGGGCCGCTACGAAGCGGCGCTCACGCTACAGGACCAGGCGCTCGCGCACCTCGGCGACGAGCATGCGCCGAGCCTGGCGCTCGCGCTGCGGGCCAACCGCGCGACCACCCTCGACGCGCTCGGCCGCTATGGCGAGGCCCGTGTGGAGTACGAGGCCGTGTTGGCGGCGGAGCAGCGGCTCTACGGTCCGCGGCACCCGTGGCTGGCCACCAGTTACAGCAACCTCGGGTTGCTGCGGGTCCGCGACGCGCCGGCCGAGGCGGTCGCGCTGCACCGTCAGGCGCTGGCGACCCTGGCCCCGGCGGACGGCGGGCGCTGGGAGTCGCTGCTCAACCTCAGCATCGCGCTGGTGGCCTCCGGTGTGCCCGAGGAGGGTATCGTGGCGGCCGACGAGGCGCTGGCGATCACACGGCGGATGTTCGGGCCTGATCATCCGCACGTCGGGATGTGCCTCGGGGCCCGCGCCTCGGCGCACCGCTTCGCCGGCCGGCTCGAGGCCGCGGTCGACGACGCGCGCGGGGCCCTCGGCATGGTCGAGCGCGCCTATCCGGCCGAGCACGACGAGGTCAGTGCGGCCCAGAACATGCTCGCCGAGACGCTGGTCGCGGCCGGTCGACCGGCTGAGGCGCTGCCGTGGTTCGCGCGCTCGCTCGCCGCCTGGGAGCGTCGCGCGGACCCGTCGCATCCTCGCGTCGTCGAGGTGCTGGTCGAGCAGGGTGAGGCGCTCGAGCAGCTCGGTCGCGCCGCCGAGGCGCTCGCACCGTTCACGCGCGCGCTCGAGATCGCCGGCCGGGCCGAGGTCCGCCCCGAGATGGTCATGCGTGCGCGGGCCGGCCGCGCACGGGTCACGCGCTGAGGACCCGCGCCGAAAAATTTCGCGGTCGTCGGTCACATCGAAGAATTTCTCTCTCTACCCCGAGGGGGCGCTGCACGTCGGGCCCCCGAAGGACTTCGACCATGACCCATCGTCTCAACGACCTCAGTCGCCGCAACATGTTCACGATCGCCGCAGGCGGCGCCTCGGCACTGGCCGTCGGCCACATGCTCGGGGGAACCGCGTTCGCGGCCGCGCCCACGATCAAGCCGTTAACCGAGGCCCAGCTACCGCCCGGTCTGCTGACCGTACCGGGTGACCTCCAGCTCGACCCGAGCACGCAGGAGTTCGCGCGCAAGGTGCTGGCGCGCATGAAGCAGTCGGTGCTGGACACCGCGACGCGCCCTGGCGAGGTCTCCAAGGACGACAAGGTCGCCGCGGCATCGAGCAAGCTCGTCAGCTCGCTGCGCGTCACCCGGTTGACCCGCATGAAGGCGGCGTTCAAGCCGGGCTCGAAGTACAAGGAAATCGCCGACATGACCAAGCTCGAGCCCAAGCAGGCGCATACCATGTACGCGAGGGAGCTCAAGGAGCTCGTGAAGAAGAAGAAGCTCAAGGTCCCGAAGGAGGAGGCGAAGCCGCAGTGGCAGGCGCCGCTGGCCCAGAAGATCGAATTTCAGCTCAACAGCGTGAAGTGCATCCGCACGACCTCGGGCTGGGGCAGCGACGAGATCCTGATGGGCGGCACGATCATCACACCCGGCGGCGTCGTCAAGAAGATCGACCCCTGGAAGGTCGGCGAGGGCTTCGACAGCGGCATCGGTCGCTTCTACGACTACAGCAAGTGCAAGGACTTCCCGGCGAACATTCCGGAGTTCATGGTCGACGCGGCCTGCCCGCACGGAAACCCCAGCGACGTGTACGAAGGGCGCAAGCTGGCGTCCACGCGGCTCAACATCGACATCCCGTGGCCGGCGACGGTCGCCCTGGTCCTGACGATGGGCGAGGAGGACGGCGGCAGCTTCAACCAGCTCGTGCAGGATGGCTACGCCGCGATCGAGGCGGAGATCAAGAAGAAGCTGATCGAGCTCGGAGTCCAGGCCGGCACGGCGATCGGCGGCGAGCTCGGGGCGGCGATCGGAGCGGCGCTGGCCGCCGTGGCCGGTCAGTTCCTCGACTGGCTCGTCAGCCTGTTCAACAACGAGGACGACTTCATCGGCTCCGAGAGCTGGACCGTGCAGCTGACCTCACCGGAGATGAGCGTGATCCGGGGTATGTCGAGCTCTCCGCTGCCCTCGCCCGCGGGCACCTGGGCCTCACCGATGAAGAAGCTGACCTTCGTCGGCGACGGCGGCAAATACGAGACGCGCCTGCATTGGCGCGTCTCGACTTGAGGCGTGAGCGACGGCCCGCGTGGGCTCCCGGACCCGCTCCCGGCGTGAGCACCAACGTCCCCGGTGATCAATGGTCAATGCACTGCGCGCCCGTCTTGTTCCACAGGGCCTCGGTCTCGACGCCCAGGCTCAGCCTGGGCATGCTCGAAGGGGTCGCTAACCTCGCGCTTGCGAGGCCGCAGGCTTGCGCGCGCACTGCCGGCGATGGGCGCTTTCACGCGGGCTCTCATCGCGGCGCCCCGCGGAGCCCGGGCGTGCTAATCCCAGCTCGTGGCAGTGCCGACCGACGCCATGGAGCGCACCGACGACGCCGGTGGTCGTGGCCTGACGCAGCTGGCGAGCGACCGGATCGGCCGCTTCGTGGTGCTGCGCGAGCTCGGATCCGGGGCGATGGGCGTGGTCTATGCGGCGTACGACGAGCGGCTGCACCGCCGCCTAGCCCGGGCTAGCCCCGTCTAGCCCGAATTTCTCACCACGGGTAGATCCGGCCCGTGGTGGCTGCCGAGGCGGGGGCAAGTCGGCGGTCCGGTGGTGAGGCGAGTTGGGTCAAGCGATGGGCAGAGGAGTAAAAGCAGGTGGCTCTTCGGGCTTTCTGGTGGAACGATAGCAGTTCATGCCGCAATCGTACGAGGATAGAGATCGAGGCGTTGGTAACAGATGTTTTTGCGGCAAGGACGATGCCGCCGAGGTGGCGCTTGACCATGCGAGCGACGGCCCTGATGTAAGGCTCGTGCATGTCCATGGCGACCACCTTCACGCGTTCGCGCGCTTCGGCCGAAAAGCTGCTCAGGAAGCCTTTGAGGGACTCCGTGCCGCGCCCGTCAGCCACGTGCAGCACCCGCTTGTTGGGCGCGCGCGGGTCATGCACGATCGTCACGTACTCGTGCCGCTTCTGGAACGACGTCTCGTCGACGGCCAACGCCTCCGGCAGCTCGACGGTCCTTCGCGCGAGCCCTCGCGCCACCGCACGATCCATGATGCCGGCCACTTCATCCCAGGTCATCCGCACACGCCTCGCCACCGCCGCCACGCTCGCCTCCTTGAGCCAGTCGATCACCAACGTCTCGAACAGAAGCGTGAAGCGCGAGCTCCCGCTGGCCCACGGTACTGGCATCGTC
>JAYUXQ010001234.1:0-6738 GCA_043752905.1 Nannocystis sp.
CGCCCCGGAAGTCAGCGGTCAGTTCTGCCGACCTCGAGGGCGATCAGTTCTGCCGACCTCGAGGGCGATCAGTTCTGCTGACCACCTTGAGCAGCCCGACGCCGCCCGGTCCTCGGGCGACATGGGCTTCGCGGGCCTGACGGGCTTGCGCGTTGGATCGAGCCAGTCGGCCGAGCTGTTATCTGGGAGGTCGCGCCACCATGGATGCGTGGGCCCGATGTAGCAGCCGTGGTTGCCGTGCTTGGTGGCCACATTCCCCTCCTACCCGACCAGCACTTGAAGGACGACGCTGACCATCGCCGGGTTGTTGACCCTTTCCGTAGGTCGTGCCAGGCCGCTGCTGGCCGAGGTCGCCGGGGCGCTGGCGCGGGCCGTGATGCACGACACGCGCTGGGCAGTGAAGGAGCGCCACGGCCTCGACAGCGTGGAGCCGCTGCACGCCGTCGTGTTCATGGTCGTGCAAAGATCCCGCGGCGACCTCGGCCTGTTCGTGCACCTGCATGCCCTCGCCACGGACGGCGCCTTCGAGGAGGGCGGCGGAGCGCTGCGCTTCTTGCCCGCGCCGACGCCGACACCCCCGTGCATGATGGCCGTGCTCGCGCAGGTCCACAGGGTCCTCGCCCCTGTCGATGACGACGACGACCTCGACATGGACCCGGCGCTGTGCGCCTGCGTGCAGCTCGCGCTCGCCGGCCCGCGCCTGGTCTCGCCGGCACAGCCCGCGTCCTCGCCACCGCGGACCGTGTCGGCGCTGGGCATGCACCTGCATGCAGCGACGACCGTCGACGGACCAGGGCCGTAAGCGGCTCGAGCGGGTCTGCCGCGACCTGCTGCGCCCGCCGTTCGTCCTCGTCCCGCCGCCAGGCTTCCACATGACACGGTATTTCGGCGTGTTCGCCAGCCGCCATCACCTGCGCCCGCGCATCCTCCCGCCGTCTGTCGTCCCCGCCTCCGGCCAGCAGCTCGCCCTTGGCCTCGACGATGACGACTCGCGGTCCGCCGCCGATGAGTCCTCCGCCAGACCTCGCCGCATCGGCTGGGCCAACCTGCTCGCCCGCGTCTTCGCCGTCGCCGTCACCGTCTGCCGCAAGTGCGGCGGCCGCATGCGTATCCTCGATGTTGTGACCGACCCAGGCGACATCGCCCGCATCCTCCACGGCGCCCGCGCTCCGCCCCGCGTCGTGCAACCTGGCCTCGGGGACAGGGCCGCCGGGCACCGAGACAGGGGCGCGCCGTGGAGCGGCGTGCGAAGGGCCAGCGTGAGCGCCACGGTGACGGGCGACCGCCTCGGCACCGCCCGCGCCGTCGCGGCCGAGCTGGGCATCAAACAACCGAGCGTTGCAATCGCACGTGTTCCAGGCCAGGCTGACCATATGCGCTGGATCGTCGTTGGCCTCCATTCGTTGGCCCTCGCCTGCGGACCGGGCGGCGGCGCGTCGACAGGCACCACCGGCGGGACAGGCGGATCGACGACCAGCAGCCCTGGAGCGAGCGGCACCTCCAGCGACCCGACCGAACCCGGGACGCCCGGGGCGACCACCGCACAGAGGACGACCGGCACCGCGAACGACACGACCGGCGACGGTCCCGGGTCGACGGGTGATACCGGCGGATCGCCAGCGTGCGCGATCGTCGACGACGGTGACTATGGCGAGTGCGACGGCCACCTCGGCTGGGCCTTCGATGGTCTCGAATGCCGCCCGGTGAACGGCTGCGAGTGTGCGCCGGACTGTGACAAGTTCTTCCCCGACGCGGCGTCGTGCGCCCTCGCCTGCGCCGCCGAGGGTAAGTGCAACGAGGAGCGGATCACGGGTAAGTACCTCGGCAAGAACCCCGTCGAGGTCGGTGACCCGTGCGACGAAGTCCACGCCTGCCTGGCCGGACCGAACGTCTGGCCCGCAGCGCTCGAGGCGATCTGGGGCGCCCAGACCTGCCAGGGAGAGCCGAAGGTCTGCGAGACAGACGCGTGGTGCCGGGGTCCGCTGGGCGGTGAGCTCGAGGCCGACATGGTCGCGAAGATGTGCGCGGTCAGCCTCCTCGACAGCGTCGACGCGGTCCACTGCGTCGTCTGGGGGCCATAGAGTCCGGCCACGGCTCGCGGAGAGGTGTAAGCACGACGTGCGCGAGCACCGATGCGCGCGCGGGCCAGACCATGCGCGCGTATGCGTCATGCGCCGCACATCGCCAATTAGCATGCAATTATCGAAGCATGGGCCCTGGCCCGGAACCTGCCCAAGGGTGCTTCATCATGACCAAGACCACCGCGACCCTGCTGCTCTCCGCCCTCTGCTTTGCCCCGATCCTGACCGCCTGTGATGAGCCCGAGGACGACATCGAGGCCGAGAAGGCCGGGCATCTACGCCCCGTGCAGGTCGGCGACGGCTTCGAGATCACCACGCCCGAGACCGACCCGGTCGGGATCTACGGTGACGACGCGCCGGGCCCCGGCGGCGGCACCGAGCCGCCCGAGCCGAAGCTCCCCGACCTCGTGATCGGCACCAACTTCTCCGTGTTCCCGGCCGGCGGCTACTGGTACGCCCAGTTTCAGGTGAAGAACGTCGGCACCCTGAAGGCGCCGGCCTCGAAGGCCGCCGTGCTGCTAATGGACGACTGGAACAACCCCGACCCGAGCGGCTACCACACCGGCATCACCCCGGAGATCCTGCCGGGCGCGACGGCCTCGATGTCGATCAAGTTCGCCACGATGTACGACACCGTCGCCGGCTACGATCAGATCGGTGGCGAGCCCAACGCGATCTGGAACTACAAGCTGCGCCACACCACCGACTATTACAAGGTCGTGGCCGAGTCGAGCGAGATCAACAACAGCAAAGTGATCGACTGGTAATTTTTATAAAAAGGGGACTCGTCGTCCTCGCCGGTCCGGCCCCGCACCCCTCGCCGGTCCGGCCCCAATGCGTTCAATCAGCCGGGCCCTCACGCCACAGCAGCGCGCCGGTGGTCACATCCAGCGCGACGTCGACCCAGCCGCCGGGCGGATCCATCTCCGCGGATACGATCAAGACATTGTCACGCAGCTCGACGAAGACAATGCCGTCAATCGCCACATTGCGGGCGATCCAGCGGGTCGCGAGCCGCGCGTCGATCGCGTGCACATCACGACATCCGAGCACAAACAGCAGCTCCTCGCCGCCCAGAGACGCGAGCTTCAGGTGGCCGAAATATCCCTCGACCGTGAGCTCGTGGCGAAGCTCGCCCGTCGCGGCGTCCAGTACATAAACCACTCCCCCGCCGCCGATCACGACCACGCCGACGGTCTCCCAGACCAGCTGCTCGCGAAACGAACAGCCGGGCCCATACCCGAAGTCGACGCCCACGGTCCACAGCACGTCGTCGCCGCGACGCAGCTGATAGACAGGGCCATCTTGACCGCGCGCGCCGAGCCAGCGCGATGTGATGGGTATCCCGGCGCCTTCGAATCGCTCGAGCAGCAAGGGGGATTCGGGGGTCGCGATCAATGGCGCTCCGGCTCGGTGCCCTGGATCAGGACTCGTCGTCATCGCCGGTCCGGCCTCGCACCCGCAGGTTGTGGCGCCGGACCAGGCGCGTCAGCACGTGCCGGCTGCTAAATCCGAACTCGCGCCAGACCGGCTCCTGGCGGCCCCCGTGGGCGTCCAGGCGGGCCTGCAGCAGTTCGGGCGGAATGCTCATCGGGTCGATCTCGGGGTGCGCCGGCGCCTCGCTGCGCGGCCGCTCCGCTGCGGCTGCCACCACCGCCGGCGCGACGCTTCGGGCGCCGCTGGTTTCGGGTGGGTCCGATCGCGCGGCGAAACCCTCGTGCGCGCTGGCCTCGGGCGTCGGTGTGGCCCCCGGGACCACCGCGCTCGGCCACAGCTCGAGGGTGTCACCTGTCCCCGAGGACATGGCGCGCCAGAGCAGCGCCTCGAGCTCGCGGACGTGGGTGGTGTAGGGCCAGCGGACCAGCGCGTCCATCAGCTTGACGGCGATGCGCGGCGGCTGCGAGGGGTCGCCCTCGGGGAAGCAGCGGCGGGCGACGCCGGGGTCGTGATGGGCGATGCGGCGCAGCAGGTGCACGGCGAGTTGGGGGATGTCCTCGCGTCGGCGGTCGATGCCGGGCAGCTCGAGGCGCAGGGGCAGGCGGGCGAGCACGTCCTCCTTGAGGGCGGTCTCGGGGCGGTTGGTGGCGGCGATCAGTCGCAGGTCGGCGCGGCGCGGGCGGGCCTCGCCGAGCCGGGCATATTCGCCGGCGTCGAGGACCCGCAGCAGGTGGGCCTGGGCGGCGACCGGGAGCTCGCCGAACTCGTCGAGGGACAGGGTGCCGCTGTCGGCCTCACCGATCAGGCCCGGGCGCTCGGGGGTGCCGACGTTGGGGAAGTTCTTGGCGTTGCCGAACAGCTCGGCGTCGAGCAGGGTCTCGGGGAAGGTCGCGGCGTTGCGGGCGACCAGCGGCCTCGCAGCGCGTGGCGAGAGGGCGTGGATCGCCTGGGCGGCGAGCTCCTTGCCGGTCCCGCTGGCGCCGCGGATCAGCACGTGGGCCGCGCGACCGCCGATGAAGCCGAGCTGCGCGCGCAGCTCCCAGGCGACCGGGCTCTCGCCGACCAGACCAAAGCGGTCGGCCGCGCCGAAGCGGTGCAGGCCGCCGGGCCAGCGCTCGGGGTCGAGGGCGGGCAGGGTGTCCGGCCGCTCGACGCACATCAGCAGCGCGACCCGACCGAGCAGCGCGACCTGTCCGGGCCCGAGGCTGGCGCGCTCGACCGCGACGCCGTCGATCAGCAATGGACAGCGACCGACGTTGTGCAGCTCGAGCTGCCCCGGCTCGGGCTGGCTCACCCGCAGCTGCTCGCGCGAGATCCTCGGCGATCGCAGCGGGCCGGTCTCGTGGTTGTGGCCGGGGCGCTGCTCCACCCACGTCAGGCCGAGCGCGCCGAGCTCCGGGGGCCCGCGACCGAGCACGACCTCGGCGCGCCGCGAGATCTTCGGCATCAACGCGACCTGACCGCAGCGCGCGGGCTCGTCGAGCGACCACAGGAGCGCCAGCCCCAGCCGGGACGGCGACTCTCCGGCCGGGCCTTGAACGATGCTCTCGTCGGGATCCTGGGTGACGGTGGAGAGCATACGGCGGCGTACGATAGCACCGCCGCTGCGCTCGCTACCGGGGACCTTTGTCCGGCCGCCTCACATCACCCGTCCGCCGTGTCAGAGCGTCAGTCGCGCTGCCCCGGGCGTCCTCGGCCATGTGCGCGCTCAGAAGCAGTCGTTGTCGCCGTTGGTGATGCCGTAGAGGGCGACGTAGCTGAGGGCCATGTCGTCGTAGAACAGCGGGAAGAGGTTGCCGTCGGAGGCGAGCTTCAGGATCCCGTAGAGCGGGCCGGAGTCGCGCGGGTCGTCGCCGAAGGTGGCGAACTGGCCATAGTTGAGGATCGGGTTGCCGAAGGCGTCGATCTGCGAGGCGAAGGCGTTGCCGGTGCGCAGGTCGAGGCGCACGCTGATCCACTGCGACTTGACATTGCCGGCCTTGCCGATGGCGGAGCGCAGGCGATCATAATAAGCGAAAGTGATTATATTCCCGTCGAAGTTGGTCTCGTCCTCCATGATCCCGAAACCCTCGGTGTTGGAGTAATTGGTCCAGTAGAGGTCGAAGCGCAGGAACGCCGACTGGACGTCCTCGTAGTCGAACTTCTCGTAGCCCTGCAGCACGATCGGGCGGGCCGCGTCGGCCATCATCACGTCGGTGCCGACCACCCCGTTGCCCCACCACTGCGACGCGATGTTCAGGTACGCGGCCGGCATGTTGTAGAGCGCAGCCTTCGGATCGTCGACGCTCCCGACGCCGTCGTAGCTCGGCGTGACATCGCCGAAGGTCGAGAAGAAGGCGGTCTGATTCTTCGCCGAACAGGTGATATCGGCCTGGGCCGGACGCGCGGCGAACACGGTGGTGGCGACGATGGGGAGCGCGGTGAGGATGGCAGCGAGGCGGTTCATGACCGCGTCCTTGAGCGAGTAACGTGCCAATGATGCCGCGGCGCCCGGGGCCGCGATAAAGCATGAAAGAGCAGTCCGCGAGTATGCGCAGCAGAGATGCGCGCGCGTTGTCAGGGGATGCGCGCGCACGGACAATGCGACCGGCCGCGCATCGAACCCGTGACGCCCCCAATCGAGGGTCCTGGCCCCCTTGTCAGCGCCAACGCGCACATCGTCGGCCTGGCGGTGGGCGCCGTCGCCGGGAGGCTGACGCGCAAGCGCTCGTGGCACTGCCCAGTCTGCGTGGCGCCCTGCGATCAGGTCATCGACGGCCGCCGGGGCCAGTCGTTTTTTTTCACCGGCGCTGGCGTCGTCAAGTCGCGGGATTCCTCGCTCTCCGACTACGGCGGCGACGTGGTACCGCTGGTCACAGCGCACGGCTGCCGCACGTCGTCGGGTGATGCCGAGGAGTTGGGCGGCGCCTACGATGTTGCCGGCGAGGCCGAGTGCCTCGATGCAGAGTCGGCGCTTCGCGGCTTCCAGGTTGAAGTCCTCGAGGATGATCGGCGACACGGGCTTCTTCATGGTCGCGAACAAATCATCCACGGGCGAGTCCGCCGTCCGCCGATGCCGAGCCGGCCCTACTCCGCGCCCGCTGGGCTGACGGCGCCCGACGGCCCGGCGAGGGTGACGGCTCCTGCTCGGTTGCGGGGTGCGACGGTCCCGGCGTCGTCGTCCTGGCAGTGGGCGTGACCGCGGCGATCTCGCGCAGCAACTCGGAGTTGACGAGCAGGA
>JAYUXQ010001235.1:0-6735 GCA_043752905.1 Nannocystis sp.
CTCCCACTCAATTGTGGCCGGCGGCTTGCTTGTAATATCGTAGGTCACGCGGTTTACACCTGATACCTCGTTGACAATTCGGCTGCTCATGCGCGCCAGCACCTCGAACGGAAGGCGCGCCCAATCGGCTGTCATGAAATCGTCCGTGGTCACGGCGCGAATGGCGATCACTTCGGTGTAGGTGCGGCCGTCGCCCATGACGCCGACACTCTGGACCGGCAACAGCACCCCGAACACCTGCCACAACTCACGATAGAGGCCCGCGCGGCGGACCTCCTCGATCACGATCGCGTCGGCGTCACGCAGCAGGTCACAGCGCTTTTGGGTCACCTCACCGAGCACGCGCACCGCCAGGCCGGGGCCCGGGAACGGGTGGCGCCAGACCATGTCGTCGGGCAGCCCGAGCTCCGCACCGAGCTTGCGGACCTCGTCCTTGAACAGCTCGCGCAGTGGTTCGACCACGCCCATGCGCATGCGCTCGGGCAGGCCGCCGACGTTGTGATGCGTCTTGATCGTGACGGAGGCTCCGCGCAGGTTCACCGACTCGATCACGTCCGGATACAACGTGCCCTGCACCAAAAAGTCGGCGCCGCCGAGGCGCTGCGCCTCCGCCTCGAACACGTCGATGAAGGCCGCGCCGATGCGCTTTCGCTTCTGCTCGGGATCGATGACGCCGGTCAGCTCGCCGTAGAAGCGGTCGCTCGCGTCGACGGTCACCAGCGGCTGCGCCAGTCGACCGGCGAACAGCTTCTCGACCTCGGCGCGCTCGTCCTTTCGCAGCAAGCCATTGTCCACGAACACGCAGTGCAGGCGCGGCCCGATCGCCCTCTCCACCAACAACGCAGCGACCGACGAGTCGACCCCGCCCGAGAGCCCACACAGCACTGTGCCGTGCTCGCCGACGCGGGCGCGGATCTTGGCGACGGCCTCGTCGATGAAGGCCGCCGTGGTCCAGTCGCCGCGAAAACCTGCCGCCTCGAGGAAGGCGCCGAGCACCTCCTGCCCGCGGTCGCTGTGCGTGACCTCCGGGTGGAACTGCACGCCCCACAGGCGCCGCTCCGGGTGCCACACGGCCGCGAATTCGCAGTTGGCCGAGCGACCGACCGGACGAAAGCCGGGCGGCAGGCTCGCCACGCTGTCGCCATGCGACATCCACACGCGCAGGGACTCGCCCGCCGTGAACCTCGCCAGCGGCCCCTCGGCGGCCGCGATCTCGAGGTCGGCGCGACCGAACTCGCGGTGCGTCGCCGGGACCACCGTGCCGCCGAGCCCGGCGACGATCAGATACAGCCCGTAACAGATGCCGAGGACCGGCACGCCGAGCCCGAGCACCGCCGGGTCGAGCTGCGGCGCGCCCTCGTCGTACAGCGACGACGGCCCGCCGCTGAGGATGATCGCCTGCGGGTCCCTGGCGCGCAGCTGCTCCACCGGCGTGTGATACGGGAGGATCTCCGCGAACACCCCGAGCTCGCGCACGCGGCGGGCGATGAGCTGGGTGACCTGCGATCCGAAGTCGAGGACGATGAGGGTCTGATGGCCGGCCATGGTGTTCATTCTCGACGGTAGTTGGGCGCCTCCTGCGTGATGATCACGTCGTGCACGTGGCTCTCACGCAGGCCCTGGCTGGTGATCCGGCGCAGCTCCGCGGTCGCCTGCAGATCCGTGATCGTGCGCGCGCCGCAGTAGCCCATGCCCGAGCGCAGGCCGCCGACCATCTGATACAGCGAGTCCGACAGCGGCCCGCGATACGGCACGCGGCCCTCGATGCCCTCGGGCACCAGCTTGCGCTCGTCGGACACCCCGCCCTGGAAGTAGCGGTCCTTGCTGCCGGCCTTCATCGCGCCGAGCGAGCCCATGCCGCGGTACACCTTGTAGCTGCGGCCCTGGTACAGCACGAGCTCACCGGGCGCTTCATCGGTGCCCGCGAACAGCGAGCCGACCATCACGCTGTCGGCCCCGGCCGCGAGCGCCTTGACGACGTCGCCCGAGTACTTGATCCCGCCGTCGGAGATGATCGGCACCCCACGCTTGCGCGCCACCGCGGCGCACTCGAGGATCGCCGTGATCTGCGGCACGCCGACCCCCGCGACCACGCGGGTCGTACAGATCGATCCTGGCCCGATGCCGAGCTTGACCCCGTCCGCACCCGCATCACAGAGCGCCGCGTAGCCGTCCGCGGTGGCGATGTTCCCGGCGACGATCTGGAGGTCCGGGAAGTCGCCGCGCAGCCCGCGGACCGCGTCGAGCACCCCCTTCGAGTGGCCGTGCGCCGTATCGACGACGATGACGTCGACGTGCTCGCTGCGCAGCGCGTGCACGCGGACCATCAGGTCGGCCCCGATCCCGACCGCCGCGCCGACGCGCAGGCGCCCGGCGCTGTCCTTGATCGCGTTGGGGTGCGACTGCGCGTTGAGGATGTCCTTGACCGTGATCAACCCGAGCAGCTCGCCGTGAGGGTCGACCACCAGCAGCTTCTCGATCCTGTGCTTGTGCAACAGGTGACGCGCGTCCTCGAGCGCGATCCCCTGCGGCACCGTGATCGGGTCGTGCGTCATCACGCCTCCGACCGGCTGGTCGAGGTTGGTTTCGAAGCGCAGGTCACGGCTCGTCAGGATCCCGACCGGCTTGCGCTCGCGGACCACCGGGAGGCCGCTAAAGCCACACGCGTGCATGATCTCGAGCGCCTGGCGCAGCGTGTGCTCCGCCGTGATCGTCACCGGGTCGACGACCATCCCGCTCTCGGTCTTCTTGACCCGCCGGACCTCCCCCGCCTGCTGCTCCGGGGTCATGTTCTTGTGGATGACGCCGAGCCCCCCGTGACGCGCCATGCAGATCGCCGTCTGCGCCTCCGTCACCGTGTCCATCGCCGCCGACAGCAAGGGGATGTTCAAAGTGATGCCCCGCGACAGGCGGCTGCCGACCTCGACCTGACCCGGCAAGACCTCGCTGTAGCGGGGCACCAGCAGCACGTCGTCGAAGGTCAGCGCTTCCTTGATCTCGGTCGCCATGCCGGCGGGAGTATCAAGGTCGCGTGTGCGCGCAGCAAGCCCGGCCGGTCGTCGTGGTCGGCCTATGATCGGCGCGAATCGCGTGCGTTAGCTCAGGGGCGCACCGCCCCCGTCACGCGCGTGACGGTCCGGGTCGCAGCTCGCAACCTCCAAGGATGGGGATCGGCTAAGATCGGCCGACGGGCCCCGGGCCTGGCGTGACGCCGTGTCGATCATCAAGCCCACCATGCCGGCGCAGTTCGCCGAGCACGTCGTCGAGGTGCTGACGCCCCTGCTCGGGCCGCACACCGCGAAGCGTGCCCTGGCGATGATCTGCAAGCGCGCCGGCAAGGAGCCCAGCGAGCTCGGCACCGGCGACCTGGCGATCACCTGCACCACCCTGCGGCCGATGCTCCGCACGCTGATCGGCAACGACGTCACCGTCCGCGTGCTCGCCGACCTCGGCACGGAGGGCATGCCTTGAGCGGCGAGGGCTCGCTGGTGTCGGCGCGCCCTGCTCCGCGCGCGCCGGGCCTCGCGCCCGGCACCGTGTGGCTGCTCGGCGCCGTGCTGGTCGGCGGACGCGCCGTCCTCGACATGACCCTCGGGGCCGACCGCGCCGAGCCATGGCAGCGCGCCGTCGAGATCCTCACCGCCGCCGTCACGGTCGCCGTCGCCGTGAGCTTCTCGGCCGGCGATCCGCCGCGACGGCCATGGACCGTGCTCGCCGTGGCGATGGCGATCCTGCCCGCAGTACGCGTACTCAGCCACTTCCAGGTCAAGCTCGCCGACGTCGCCGTGGCCCACGTCCTGCTGATCCTCGGCAACATCGCGATGGCCGCCGCCGTGATCGGCTTCGGTCGCGTGCTCGGCAGCTCGGAGCTGCTGTCGGAGCGCAGCGCCGAGGACCGCGTGCGCGCGACCACCGTCGTCGCGCTGCTGGCGACCGGCGCGCTCGCCATGCTCGCGTTCCCCACCTTCGAGCTGGTCGGCCGCGGGATGCCGGCGACCCTCGGGGCGTGGTTCGCCGCCGCCGTCATCATCGTCAGTACCCTGTGCGACGCGCTGGTATTCGCGGGCGGCATGTACCTCGTGTGGCTGGTGCGTCCGCTGCTCGGCGGCAGTCTGGCGCGGCCCTACCTCTTGATCGCGATCGCCGGCGGCGCCTTCCTCGTCGTCGACATGTTGCTCGTCACCGTCGGCGCCACCACGCAGACCGAGCTGCTGGGCACCGACCTGCGGACCTACATGACCAAGTGGCTCGGCTGCCTGGCGTTCACCGGCTTCGCGCTGGCCGGTGCGACCCAGTTGGCCCTGCTGCGCTCGGCGAGGCGCCGGTGAGCTGGGCGCGCCGTCCTGGGTCGTACCGTCCGGTGCGCGCGGGGGTATGCGCGAACACATGCCGGGTCTGGCGGGGACCCGGCGTGCGCGATTGCGCCGACCCCCGACCCGGTGCTATCCGATCTTCTCGAGGCCCGTCTTGACCCCGCGAATCCCATCTCTGTCGCGCTCCGGGCTTCGGCCATGGTTGTTCGCCCTCGGCTGCGCCGTCACGGTCCCCGCCAGCGGCTGCCTGTACGAGACGGAGCAGCCCAACATCAAGGACCAGGACGTGCGCCTGACCTTCTTGCACACCTCGGACATCCACTCGCGCATCCTCCCGTACGAGCACAACCCGCTCTACACGGAGGAGCAGCTCGGGCTGCTGCCGGGTCGCGGGCGCTATGGCGGGATCGCCCGCATGGCGTACGTCGTCAAGCGCGAGCGGGCCAGAGCCGGGCGCTCGTTGTGGCTCGACTCCGGCGACCTGTTCCAGGGCGCACCGATCTTCAACCTCTATCGCGGCGAGCCCGAGGTCCGGGCGATGACCGAGGCCGGCCTCGATGCCATGGCGCTCGGCAACCACGAGTTCGACTGGGGCCCCGTCAACGTCCTCGACCAGTTCGCGTGGTGGGCCGACTTCCCGCTGCTGGCAGCCAACTATATCTGGGAGAAGGAGGGCGTGCCCTTCGCCGACCAGTTCCAGGCGCTGGTCAAGCCCTTCGTCGTGTTCAACGTCGACGGCCTCAAGATCGGCGTCATCGGCATGGGCAACCTGAGCTCGCTCAACAGCCTCGAGGACGGCGGCAACGAGCTCGGCATCCTCACGCTCGACACCCTGCAGACCGTCCAGGACTACGTCAACGTCCTGCGCGACGACGTCGACCTCGTCGTCCTCCTCGATCACCTCGGCCTCACCGAGGACGAGCAGATCGCCCGCAATATCTGTGGTCTCGACCTCATCCTCGGCGGTCACCACCACATCGCCCTCAACCCCCCCAAGCTGATCGATTACAAGCCCGACGAGAAGTACATCTCCTCGCGCCCCGACACCCAGACCGAGATGATCGTCGACCCCGACGCGCCCGACAGCGCCGAGGACGACAACGGCGGCGGCGCCGACGTCGAGGGCGGCGCCGAGGGTGCCGACGCGCAGCCGCCCGACCCCCCGCGCGGCATCGGCGAGTGCCCGGAGAAGCACAGGCGCACCACCCTGCTCGCGCACCCCAACGCCTTCGCCAAGTTCGTCGCCCGCCTCGACGTCGTCGTCCGCGACCAGCGCATCTTGTCGCACAAGTTCGAGCTGTTCCCGATCGACAAGTTCGTCCCGGAGGACCCCGACACCCGCTACATCCTCGAGGAGTACCTCGAGGGCATGCAGCGCACGCTCCTGCTCGACCGCGTGATCACCACCGCGACGGAGCCCCTGCGCCGCTTCGGCGGCTCGGGCGGCGACAGCCAGCTCGGCAACCTCACCGCCGAGGCCATGCAGTACCGCCGCTACGTCGAGACCGACTTCTGCGTCACCAACTCGCTCGGCATCCGCACCGACATCCTCGAGGGTCCCCTGACCTACGAGCAGATGTACAACGTCATGCCGTTCGAGAACACGATCACCACGCTGACGCTCAGCGGCCTCGAGGTCCAGGAGCTGCTCGACTTCGCCACCCGCTCCAGCGCCGAGCGCGGCTGCAACTCGCAGATCCAGGTCTCCGGCATCAGCTTCACCATGAACTGTCGCACCGGCGCGGCCGAGAACATCAAGATCGGCGGCGTGTTGCTGTCACCCAACGGCGCCTACGACATGTGCACCAACAATTACATGGCGGCCGGCGGCAGCGGCTTTCGCGTGCTCAAGCGCAACACCACCAAGCTCGACACCGGTATCCCGATCCGCGAGGCCGTCATCGCCTACATCCGCGACATCCCGGAGCTGCCCGCCTGCGTCGACCCGAAGATCCCCCTCGATCAGTGCAAGCTCGGCTATGCGCTCGAGGACGGCCGCATCGAGACCAAGTTCTAGGAGCCCGCCATGCGCACGCATACCCCGCTCCTGACCACCTCGCTCGCCTGCCTGGCTCTTGCTTCACTCGCATCACTCGCATGCCATGTCACCCTCGACCGCGAGCAAGGCACCATCCCGCTGAGCTTCACCGTCAAGATGCACGAGCCCCCCGGCACCGCCGAGGCGCCGCTCGAGTATTCGACCGCCCCGCGGACCTTCACGCTCGATGTCGAGGCCGTCGAGTTTAGCGGTGATAAGGCGACATGGTTCAACGGCGACGTCTACCTCGACGTCGCCCCGCGCGGCCGCCTCGCCAAGGGCCAGGCGCGGACGATCACCCTCGTGGACGGCAAGGCCCTCGGCGTCACCGTCGAGGTCCAGCGCGTCCACGGCGAGTCCTCGATCTGGGTCGAGGACCGCGGC
>JAYUXQ010001236.1:0-6727 GCA_043752905.1 Nannocystis sp.
CGAATCCCAGAGCCTCTTAGAGCCCAACCTTGAGCTCGAGCTTGCGGCGATAGACCGCGATATCGACCGGCTCTTGCGCAACGCCGGTCTGCATCGCGGCTTCTGCGACCGCCGACGACACCCACGACAAGACGCGCGGGTCGAACGGCTTGGGGATGATGTACTTCGGGCCGTAGGCGATCGGCTGGCCTCCGTAGACATCGACGACCTGCTGCAGCACCGGCTCCTTCGCGAGCTTCGCAAGCGCGTACGCAGCCGCGAGCTTCATCTCTTCGTTGATCGCCGTGGCGCCAACATCGAGCGCGCCGCGGAAGATGAACGGGAAGCCGAGCACGTTGTTGACCTGGTTGTTGTAGTCGCTGCGCCCGGTCGCCACGATCGCGTCGGGCCGGGTCGCGCGCGCGGTCGGGTAGTCGATCTCCGGGTCGGGGTTGGCGAGCGCGAAGATGATCGGCTTCGGCGCCATCGCCTTGATCATGTCCGCCGTCACCAGACCCGCGCGCGACAGACCCAGGAGCATATCAGCGCCGACGAGCGCCTCCTCGAGCGTGTCGGCCGGCGTGTCGCGGACCCACTCGCGCTTGGGGTCGTCCTCGGCGAGCCTCCGCCGGGTGTTGAGGATGCCCTTGCTGTCGGCCATCAGCACGTTCTCGGCCTTGACGCCGAGGCTCAGATAAAACCGCGTGCACGCGACCGCGGAGGCCCCTGCGCCGCTGACGACGATCTTGATGTCGGTCAGCTGCTTGCCTTGCAGCTCGGCGGCGTTGATCAGGCCGGCGCCGGAGATGATCGCGGTGCCGTGCTGGTCGTCGTGGAACACCGGGATCTTCATGCGCTTCTTGAGCGCCTCCTCGATGTAGAAGCACTCCGGCGCCTTGATGTCCTCGAGGTTGATCCCGCCAAAGGTCGGCTCGAGCGCGGCGACCACCTCGATGAACAGGTCCGGGTTCTTGGCGTCGACCTCGAGGTCGAAGACGTCGATGTCGGCGAACTTCTTGAAGAGCACGCCCTTGCCCTCCATCACCGGCTTGCTCGCCAGCGGGCCGATGTCCCCGAGGCCGAGCACCGCGGTGCCATCGGTGATCACCGCCACGAGGTTGCCGCGCGCCGTGTACTTGTAGACATCCGCGGGGTCGCGAAAGATCTCCATGCACGGCTCTGCCACGCCGGGCGAGTAGGCGAGCGAGAGGTCGCGCTGGGTCGTCAGCGGCTTGGTCGGGACGACCTGGATCTTGCCGGGCCTGCCCTTGGAGTGGAACTCGAGCGCCTCTTTGCCGCGATTCGACCGCTTGTCCGTCGTCATGAGGGTCGCACGATACTCGCCCGCCGCGGCGGCGTCACCTGCCGTAGACGGCCCTAAACGACCTTGCACCCCGGTGTTGCGCGCAGGCGTGCACTGCGGTGCGCACCCGCGCTCAGCGGTCGAGCAGCTTGTGGACCTGCGTGCGCTCCCACAGGACCGCCTCGGCGTAGTGCTCGAAGCGGGCCTCGGCGCGGCGAAACTCGGGCGTGTGATACACGCGGCGGCCGTCGACGATCGGCATGTCGTGCACCTCGTGCAACATCTCGTGATAGATGATCCACGCGATGAAGAAGTGCGGCACGTCCGCGGCGTCCATCACGGGATGGATGCGGATCAGCTGCTCCTCGACGCTGTAGCTGCCGAGCTTGATCGACTCGCGGCCGGCCTTCCGGCGCGTGCGCGGGCCCCAGGTGATCCGCGCCGTGATCGCCCCATCGAAGTAGCGATCGTTGAGCTCGTCGAAGATCATCTGGAGGTTGTGGTGCGCCCCCTGGACGTCGATCACCTGCGGCCGCGGGTCCGCCTGCGGGCGGATCAGGTCCTCGTTGTGATCGATGAAGCGGCGCAGCAGCGCAGCGGCGCGCCGGTCCTGCGTCTGGGCGTACTGCGCCACCGCGCGTAGCACCCCCGGCGGCGCCATCGCGAACATCCGGTGCATGCGCAACGTCCACACGCCCTGCCCGCGCTTGATCGACAGCATCGTGTGCAGATTGTCGGTGAACACCACCCGCGGCCGACCCTTCGTGAAGTAGACCCGCAGCCGGGTCTGCACAGCCACGCGCAGCGCCTCGATGTCGGCCGCCTCCTCGGCCTCGCCCTCCGGCAACATCAGCCGGACGTCCTCGGTGGCGTCGGCGTCCATCACCTCGTCGGCGTCGAGGTCAGGGTCGACGTCGACATCGACGTCGGCTTCGATGTCGGCGTCTCGCCGCTCGGGCGCGGCCTCTGGCGGTGGGTCCACCACCCGCAAGAGCGCAGCCGGAGCCGATGAGCGAGAATTTTTCATGGGCGATGGTTCGGGCGTGACCAACAACTCGAGACCGTGGCGTTCACGCAGGGCAGTCTGGATCATTACGGTGGTTCCGCGATGAAGGTATCGGCCCAGGTTGCTCTGGGCCGGATCAACTGAACACGGGTAGGATATCGTCCCACGCACCACGTTTCGAAATTTCGGCGAGCCGCTTGTGATCCCGAGGCCCGCGACATGAATTTGCCTTGCCCCCTGTGATCTGAAAGGACCCCCTCCATGACCGTCCGCGTCCTCCTGTTCGCTGGTCTGCGCGAGCGCCTCCGCAGCGACGGCGCGACGCTCCAGTTGCCCGCCAGCGCCACCGTACGTGACCTTTTGGCCGCTCTGGCGGATCAGCACCCGAGCCTGCGCGAGCTGCTCCCGCCGTGCCGTGTCGCGGTCAACCAGGAGTTCGTCGGCCTCGACCATCCGGTCGCCGAGACCGACGAGCTCGCCGTGATCCCCCCCGTCAGCGGCGGTCATGATCACGAGCCGGATCATGATGAAGTCGATGATGATGACGTGGACGACCGCTTCGAACTCGGCCCAGCGCCGCTCTCGCACGATCGAGTCGTCGCCGCGGTGGCGCGCCGCCAGGCCGGTGGGGTCGTCACCTTCATCGGCCAGATCCGCGACCACAGCCGCGGACACGCGATCGACCACCTCGAGTACGAGGCCTACGCGCCCATGGCGCTAAAGGTGATGCGAAGCATCGCCGCGAGCATCGAGTCCGGGGTCCCCGGCGCGAGCGTGGCGATCCACCATCGCCTCGGCCGCCTCGAGATCGGCGAGGCCGCGGTCATCATCGCCGCCGCCGCGCCGCACCGGGCCGAGGCCTTCGCGGCGTGTCGGGCCGCGATCGAGGCGCTCAAGCAGGACGTGCCGATCTGGAAGCGCGAGGTCGCGGTTGACGGCACCACCTGGGTGGTCCAGGGACCCTGACGAGGCGCGCTCTGGTATGGTCGCGGCGCATGGCGCGGCACGCGGGCCTCTTCCTCCTGTTCTTCCTCTCGGGCATCAGCGGCCTCGTCTACGAGTCGATCTGGTCGCGCTACATCCGACAGTTCGTCGGCAGCGCGTCGACGGCCCAGGTCCTGGTGCTCAGCCTGTTCATGGGCGGCATGGCGCTCGGCGCCCTGCTGGCCTCGCGCTGGCTGGCCAAGGTGCGCAGGCCCGTGCGCGCGTACGGTCTGATCGAGGGCGGCATCGGCCTCTACGCGCTGGCGTTCCCGTGGCTGTGCGCCGGGGCGATGCGCCTGTGTTACGACCAGATCTTCCCGGCCCTCGGCGGCGGCGCGGCGGTCAGCGCGATCAAGTGGTCGATGGCCGGCCTGCTGATCTTGCCGCCGTGCGTGCTGCTCGGCATGACCTTCCCGTTGATGAGCGCGGGGATCCTGCGCAGCGATCGCGCGCGCACCGGCGAGATCCTGAGCTTCCTGTACTTCACCAACAGCCTCGGCGCGGCCCTCGGGGCCATGCTCTCGGGCTTCGTGTTGGTGGGACGCTTCGGGCTCCCGGGCACGCTCGCGTGCGCCGCGGCGCTCAACATCGTGATCGCCGTCGTCGCGCTGGCACAACGTGGAGAGCACGCGCCGATCGTCGCCGAGCCGGTCCCCGTCGGGGATCAGAGCCGTCAGGCCGGGCTGACGCGGCTGCTGCTGATCGTCGCGTTCGGTACCGGCCTGTCGTCGTTCATGTACGAGATCGGATGGATCCGTCTGCTGTCGATGATCATCGGCAGCGCGACGCACTCGTTCGAGGTCATGCTGTCCGCCTTCGTGTTCGGCCTCGCGGTCGGCGGCCTGTGGGTGCGCAAGAAGATGGACCGGTTCCGCCGCCCGGAGATGGTCCTCGGCTTCGTGCAGATCTTCATGGGCATCGCGGCGATCGCCACGCTCCCGCTGTACGGCCTCGCGGTGACGGCGATGGGCTGGCTGATGACCGGCGACGTCCGCAGCGAGGGCACCTGGCTGGCCTTCAACGCGCTGCGCTACCTGCTGTGCCTCGTCATCATGTTCCCGGCGACCTTCTGCGCCGGCATGACCCTGCCGCTGATCACCCACGTGCTGCTGCGCCGGGGCCAGGCGGAGGGCATCATCGGCCGCGTCTATAGCTGCAACACCCTCGGCGCGATCGTCGGGGTGACGCTCGCCGGCCTGCTGCTGATGCCAGTCATCGGCCTCCAGCGCGTGATCGTCGTCGGTGCGGTGGTCGACATCCTGCTCGGCCTGGCGCTGCTGCGCGTCGAGGCCCGCGGCGCCGACGCGCCCCGCGGCATCGCCCGCACGACCACCCTCGCCGCCCTGAGCAGCGCGCTGGTGGTCGCGTTCGGCCTGTTCGTATTTCGCCTCGATCCGATGGTCCTGTCGGCGACGGTCTATCGCCACGGCCGCACGCGCCTGGGCGACGGCTACGAGTTGATGTCCTACGTCGACGGCCGCACCGCGTCGGTCACGGTCATCCGCCTGACCGACGACCGCGAGTATCGCGTGATCTACACCAACGGCAAGCCGGACGCCTCGCTGGTGCTCAATCGCTACCCGCCGGGCCGCGACGAGAGCATGGGCCCCGACATCGCCGGCGACGAGCCGAACCAGATCCTCGTGGGCCTCATCCCGTTGCTCGCCCGCCCTGACGCCACCCACGCCGCGCTGATCGGCTTCGGCTCGGGCGTGACCTGCCACGTGCTGCTCGCCTCGCCCACGCTCGAGCGCCTCGACACCATCGAGATCGAGCCCGAGATGGTCGCCGGCTCGCGCAACTTCCACCCGGTCAACGAGCGCGCCTACACCGACCCGCGCAACCACTTCTGGTTCGACGACGCCAAGGCCTACTTCGCGGGCGCGGCCCAGCAGTACGACATCATCGTGTCGGAGCCGACGAACCCGTGGGTGTCCGGGGTGTCGAGCCTGTTCACGGTCGAGTTCTATCGCGAGGCCAAGCGCTACCTCAAGCCGAAGGGCGTCCTGGCGCAGTGGCTACAGGGCTACGAGCTGAGCAACGAGCTGCTGCTGACGGTCCTCGCCGCGCTCGACCAGGAGTTCTCGGACTACCAGATCCTGCGCGTCGGTGACAGCGACTGGGTGATCCTCGCGGTCGCCGAGGGCGAGCTGGGCGCGCTGAGCCCGGAGCCGCTCCAGTGGCCGGCGATGGCCCCCGAGCTGGCCGTCGTCGGCGCGCACGACATCGGCCAGATGGACGGCCTGCTGGTCGCCAACCGGAAGATGTTGCACCCCTTCCTGGTCGACAAGCCGGCCAACTCCGACGCTCACCCGATCCTCGACACCGGCGCCGAGAAGGCCCGCTTCATGCAGGACGCGGCCGGCTTCCTGCACTCGCTGCGCTGGACCCCCGCGCCGTTGCTGGCGGTGCTCGGTGGCCTCGAGCGCCGGCCCTACCCGCGCGAGGGCATCGGCGACGAGCGGGCGCCGCACGTGTTCCTCGAGACCGAGCAGGCTGCGGCGCTGATGCGGCTTTATGAGGACCCGACGACCTCGGTGGCGCCGGCGATCTCGGTGACGGTGATGAACCTGTGGATCGACGAGCAGCGCAAGGTCGAGGCCGAGCTGCCCGACTGGGACGAGTGGGTCAAGCTCACCTACGGCATCTACACCGAGGTCGCGCCGCACATCGACCTGCCAGGGACCCGCTGGTGGACCGAGGTACGCAATACCGTGAAGGAGCACGACGCTCCGGCCGAGCTGCTCGGCGTGATCGACACGCTCGACGCCCTGCAGATGCGCGACGGCCCGCGCCTGCAACGCGGCCTCGACGACCTGCGCGCCCGCGACAGCCACCTGCTCAGCGAGGGCATGATCTCGATCGCCGGCATGATCTCGCTCGAGCTGCAAGGCGCCGACGCGGAGACCCGTCGGGCCTACGCCGCGGAGCACATGAGCGCCGTGACGGCCAGCGACGAGCCCACCGCCGAGAACCTCGCCTACCGCGCCCTGCGAGCCCACACCGAGCGCTGAGACCGGGCCGAGAGCTCCACCCACCTCGGCCCGACGTGGATGGTCAGCGGCTCCGGCTCGCGATGCCGAGACTCGCCTACACGTGGCTCATGGAGGCGATCGACGACCGCGTCGCGTGGGGCTCGGGGGACGAGCTGGCGTCGAGGCCTCCGAGACTCTTTGATGCGTCACGAGCGCCGCGCTGTAGGGCTCTGAATGGCAATCTACTGCTTGATATTCGATTGTGAGCGCGTGCGCTGCAGAGCCGTTTTCGAGCGCGGGATCCGGGCCCGGCGCGAGTCGTCTGTGAACGGTGGGGGGTGTACGCTTGAGCCTCGCGCGCATGCCCAGCGACCCGGAAAATCCCTCGGCGCTTGCCGGGCCCGAGACCCCATCCAGGGCCCCTGCTCCCGAGGTGGCCGCGCAGATCCGGTTCACGCGCGTCGCTATCGGGCTGATCAC
>JAYUXQ010001237.1:0-6723 GCA_043752905.1 Nannocystis sp.
GCGTTCACCCCCGCATGGCGCTCGTGTTCATCCCTGCATGGCGCTCGCACGGCCGAGGCGGTCGAGGAGATCGCCTCCGGCACCCACCTCGTGCAACACGTTCCAGAACTCGATGATCGAAGCCGTCCGAGGTCGCGCTCCAGCTTCACCAAACGGCCCGCGTCCGTGGACCATCGCCTCTCTGGTACTCGACCCGCCGGCAGACCCGGCTCGCTGCGAGCCGCGCCCTCAATACGGCTTCGGGTCGTCGAGTCGGCCCATGAACAGGATCGCCCCGGTCTTCGTGTCGCGGATGAAGAACAGGAACGGGTGGTCGGCGGTGAACTCGATCGGCTCCCCGGCGGGCGGCATGCCGCCACTCTTGGCCATCACGGCGGTCGCGGCGGCCGCCTCCGTGCCGTGCTCGTCGACGGCGATGAAGGCCTTGTGGACCGCCTCGGAGATGCGGATCGCCTCGCTGGCCGGGGCCATGCCGGTGAAGTCGGCGGCGCCGCCGAAGGCGCTGGCCATGCCGAGGCTCGAGAGCACGTCGCGCAGTCGCAGCGGATCGCCGGGCTCGATCTTGAAGCGCGGCAGCTTGACGGCGACGCGCTGCGGCGCGGCGCCGGCGACCCAGCCGGCGAGCGCGTCGGCGTTGAGCGCCTCCTCGACCGCGCGCAGCCCGTCCCTCGCGTCCGGCAGCACGACCACCAGCGAGAACAGGCCGCCCTGGTACGGCAACTCGACGAGTCGGATCTTCGCGTCGGCGACCACCGCGAGGTGGATCGTGTCGGTGCGCTGCATCAGCTTGACCGGCCGCTCGCCGGCGCTGCCGTGGAACTTCGCCGCCTCGGTCCGGGTGGCCTGAAACGGCTCGTCCCAGGTCGCCTTGAAGTACACGGCGTTGACCAGCACCAGCCGGGTGGCCTCGCTCAGTCCGCCGCCCGGGATGAGATCGACGATCTTGTCGTGGGTGCGCCCGGCGACCCAGCGGTTGATGTTCTGCCGCGCCGGCTCGGCGGCGGTCTTGAAGTCGACGGCCTCGAGCGGCGTGGCGAACACGGTGCGCGTCAGATCGAGGTAGGCCGGCGCGAACTTTACGGTGCGCTCGCCGTACAGGCGATTGGCGACCGCCAGCTCCTGACCCTCGCGGGCGACGCTCCACCCGGCCAGCGTCGCCGCGAAGTCGGCCTGCAGCCGCGCCGGCTCGCCCGCAGGAAAGTGGAACACACGCGCGATGTCCCGCTCGGTGTCGCCGCGAGCACCCGCATGGGTCATGGCGAACGCCAGGGCGATGCTGGCGGGCGACACGACCATGTCGCCGGGCTCGTGCGCGAGCGTGCGATGCAGGTCGACCGCGAAGGCGTTGATGCTCCGGGCCACGGTGGCCGCCCGCGTGGCGTCGACCGGCGGCGGCGGCGTCACCGGCGTTGGATCGCTCGATACACTCGGCGGCGTCGCGGGGACCTGTGGGGTGGCCGGCTGGTTTACGGCGGGCTTGCTGGGCTCGGTCGAGCCGCAGGCGAGCAGGCCGGACGCGAGGAGGAGAGACAGTCGATGGGGGCGCACAGCCCTGTCTAACGCGCCGGGGCGGTCCTGCAAACCAGGAACGGTGTCACGCCCGGTGGCGTGCGGCGTCGCTGCGCGTCGCTGCGCGCGAGTCACTTCCTCGGGCGGCGCAAGCTCGAGAGCTTCGCGGCCAGAGCTCGGGGGCGAGGGTGTTTTCGATCGACGTTTTGCTCTGTCGCAACGGATCGATAGGGCGCGCGGCGGGAAAACTTCGGCCTCGTGTCACGAATGGTTCGGGCAGACTCGACCTGCCCATGCTCCTCTCTCGCACGACCCTCAGCATTGTTGGCAGCCTCGCTCTCGGCGCCACCGCGGCCGTGGCCGCACCGTCCGCGACACCCTCGGGTGGGGGACCCAAGGCCGAGGTCGAGTGCCCGGTCCCCGACAAGGCCAGGTGCCTCGAGAAGGGCTACCTCGACAGCAAGTGCGGGCAGAAGCACCTCGCGGTGTGCAAGCCGTTCGCGGTCGAGGCGATGAAGGCCCACTACGAAGCGAAGGTTGTGCCGAAGATCAAGATGCTCCGGCCCAAGTTGTCGGAGATGCCCGTGGACGTCGTGGCGGGCAAGTACTTCGCCTACAAGAAGCTCCCTCCGATCAAGAAGCCGGGGGCGCCCCCCACGGCCGACAAGGTCTACCGCAAGGCCGGCGACGCGCTCGCGGGCGTCGCGGGCATGGACATGTCGACGACGCCGCCGGTGGACCGCGTGACCACGGTCGATCCCAACCAGGCGGCGCAGTTTCACCGCAACCCGGAGTGGAAGAACAACGGCATCGGCGTGCGCAGCTGCAAGGAATACACGTACGCGCGGAGCTTCGGCGCGACGCGCTTCATCGACGCGGCGTCGGCGTGTCGCGGCGACCGCGAGTGCGTGTTCGACGTGGCATACATGAACGCGCCCACGGGGATCGCCGGGCACAAGCTTCACGACGAGGCCGGCGTCCTGATGCCGCGGCAGCTGGTGTTGCCCGTGGGCAAGAAGCCGAAGAACGACATGTTCGTCGAGGGGCTGGACGAGTTCGTGAAAGCGTCGAGCGTGACGTTCCCGAACGGCATGACCGTCCAAAACATCGAGATCGTCGCGCTCAAGAATGTGTTGCGCGCGGGCAAGGACTTCTACGAGATCGGCGTATGCAAGGGCGGGAGCTGCAACGCGACGCGGCGCTTCGCGGACGTGTGGGACTGGCACGAGCACCTCCACGGCGTCACCGCCACGCTCAGCCAGGCCGAGGCCGAGGAGTATGAGCGTCGAAGGGCCAAGTTTCGCGCGCTGCTCGAGCAGTGGGGCGCCGCCGTGAACCACGAGCGGTCGCTGGGCAAGGGGATGGTGCTCCAGCAGCCGCTGGTGCTGCCGTTCGACATGCGGGCCCACGACCCCTTCGAGCGCTTCGATCGCGAGCGCGAGTACATCGAGCGCGGTCGCGACACTCGCGCGCTGTTCAAGCAGCGCTTCGGCGTCGAGATCTTCGAGATGCCGCGGTCCGAGGCGGTCCAGAAGATCCAGCAGAAGCAGCAGACGCAGGGGTCCTGGCGGGGCGGCGGCGGCGGCATGGCGCTGGGTCTGCTCGCCGCGCCCGCGCCCGCGCCCGCGCCGGCCGAGCCGAAGCAGACACCCTCCCCGGGGGCCGCGACCGGGGCCGTCGGCGATCCGGCGCCGTGGCTGGGGGACACGCCGACGATGACCAAGTGCGCGGCCGCGGACGGATGGGGCCTGGAGATGTCCCACGAGGGCCCGATCAGCTGCCGCATCGAGGAGTTTCTGCTCTCCGAGTGGCGGCGCAAGGCGGCCGGCCAAAAGAGCTGCCTGGACCTCGCCAACCCGCAGTGCGACTGGACGCCCCTGATGTTCGAGGCCGGTGTGCTCGAGCAGATCCATAGGCTCGACGTGCAGGTGTCGGATGAGGCCCATTGCACCGCGTACCTCGAGCCCAACACCTTCACCGACGACCCCAACAACGGTGGTGTGTCCACCGTGACGGTCGTGAAGCAGCGCCTCGATGCGACCCGCGAGCGCGTCGAGAAGGAGCTCAAGGCGGTCAGCGAGTACCTGCGCCCGCGGACCTCGATCGGCCAGCGGCTCGGCAAAGATTGGGAGGGCGGCGACTTCCTCGGCGACAAGAACTGGTTCGCCGCCGGCTACGAGTACGGGGTCGGCTGGGACGTGAAGCCGGCGGCGAAGAACGGCGACGGCCTGGTGTGTCAGCTCGCGGGCGCGGCCCACGGCGACGTGGCCTTCGACGCGTGGATCATCGGCGGCAAGGTCCCCGTGGTCGACGGCTCGGTGTGGGCCGAGGCGAAGCTGGACAACGGCGGCCAAGCGCGCTTCAACGCCCACCTCGAGATGCTCGGGCAGTCGGTGTTCAACACCAACGGCTGGAAGCTCGCGCAGACCTTCGAGCCCGACGACGACGCGGGTTGGATGGAGCAGGTCCCCGGCGGCGTCAAACCGCGCTTCGACATCTACGTCGGCGTGCCGATCTCGGGGCAAATGTGGGGCGAGCTGATGTTCGGTTCGACGCTCGGGCTGTCGGGCGCCGGGTCGAAGGGGTGCGAGCCGGGCAACCCGAAGTTCGCCATCGTGGCCCAGTACATGCCGTTCTTCGGGGCCTTCGGTGTCGGTCAGGTCGGCGTCGGGATCGCCGGGATCGCCAGCGCCGGGATCCGCGCCTCGCTCACCCTGGTGATGCTCGGGCTGCCCATCGACGTCGGCATGCGTAGCGTCATCAAGGGCGGCAAGCCGACCGTGAGCTTCGGCTCGGAGCTCAGGCTGATGTTGTCGACCCTCTCCGGCCGCGTGTCGTTGTATGTCGAGTTCCTCATGTTCGACGAGGAGTTCGAGCTGTTCCGCTGGAAGGGCTTCAACACCTCGGTGCCGCTGATGCCGAGGCTCGCCGCCGATGTCTCGCTCGTGGGGTTGAAGTGAGCGTTGCGATGCTGCGTGCGCTCGGGTTGCTGGTGGCGATGGCCGGCGCGTGCACCTCGGCCCCGGCGATCGATGGCGCGGCGGCGGTGGCCAGCGCCGGGGCGATCGCGCCGGTCCTCACGGTCGGTCAGGTCCATCGCTACACGCTGGATTGGCGCAGCGAAGCGACCCGCACACACGGTCGCGGCGGGGTGTCCGGCGCGATGACGCTGCGGGGCGAGCTCGCGGTCGCGGCGATCGGCCACGGCCCCGAGGGCACCCGCGTGTCGGTGTGGTTCCCGCGGCTGTCGACGCATGAGCTGCAGGTGCAGGGTCAGGGGGTCGTGCTCGACGAGGCGGCGCTGGTGGGCCCGCGCGCCGAGTTCATCGTCGCGGCCGACGGTGACGTGCGCCGCGCCTTCTTCGCCGCCGACAGTCCGCCGATCTTCCGCGAGCTGATGACCGGGGTCATCGCGCGGCTCGACCTGCGGGCCGCGGGCACCGGTGCGGCGACGCGAACGCTGCGCGGCGGCCACGGTCTGGTCGAGGCGACCTACCGCCGCGATGCCGACGGCGCGGTGATCCGCGAGCTCGCGGGCGTGCTGCGCTTCGACACCGTGCCGGGTGCGACGGTCGAGGCCGGCGCGCTGACGGCCGAGGGCCGCATCGAGCTCGACGACGCCCGGATGCCGGTCCGCATCGAGCTGCACGACAGCGCCGCCTTGAGCGAGCAGCTCGGGCTGGTCGCCGACGATCGCTTCTCGCTGGTGCGCACCGCCGTCGAGCCGGCGAGCGTGGTGGCACTGGTCGCTCCGATCGAGCAGGACCCGACCGCAGGCCCGGATCTCGAGGCCGCCGCGCGCGAGCTCGATCGGCAGTACGCGGACGGCTACAGCGTGCAGGACCTCGGCATCGCCATGGACACGATGGACGGCGGCGTGTTGCCGCGTACCGGCGAGATCTCGCGCGCCGCGGCGTCGCTGCGCGCCTGGCCCGAGCGCGCCGCGCAGCTGGTGCCGCTGGTAAGGCGAGCCGGCGACGGCGGCCGGCAGCTCGCCTTCGACGCGCTGTCCGCCGCCGGCACGCCGGAGGCCCAGGAGGTGATGTGCTCGCTGCTCGCCGAGGCAGTGGCGGCGGCGTGGCCCGAGCGGCCGCTGCTGGTACAGCGCTTCGCCTTCGTCGCGGCGCCGACCTCCGCGACCGGCGAGTTCTTGCTCGCGCTGCTCGCCGGGGCCGAGCGCGCGGGGGATGCCGAGTTCCGGCAAGCGACGCTGTTCCCGTTCGGCACGGTGACCGGGCGCGTGCCGGATGTATGGCTCGCCGAGCGCATGCACACGGCCCTGGTCGCGCACGCGCAGCACGAGGACGACTCGCTGCGCGCGGCCGCGGTCGGCGGCCTCGGCAACGCGGGCCGGGCTGACGATCTACGGCGCCTGCTCGCGGCCCTTGAGGATGAGCACGGCGGTGTGCGGGTCGAGGCGGCCGCCAGCCTGCGCACGCGGGTGACGCCCGAGACCACGGGCGCCCTGCTCGGCGCGCTCGCCGACGAGGATCCGGCGGTGGCCTCGCGCGCGCTGATCGTGCTGCGCAAGCACCACTTCGAGGGCGAGGCCGACCCCGCGCTGGTCGAGCGCGCGCGGCTCGGGCAGTATAACGGCCGCCTCCATCGCGCGATGGCGTCGACGCTGGTCGGCAGCCGCGACCAGCCCGAGGTCCGCGCCGCGCTCGCCGCACTCGTGGAGCGCTCGAGCGATCGCCAGCTCGCGGTGGACCTCGGTCTCGCACCCTGACGCCGCGGTCACTTGCCGACGTAGGCCGCGAGGTGCTCGCCGGTGAGGGTGGAGCGGCCGGCGACGAGAGCAGCGGGTGGGCCCTCGAAGACGATCCGGCCGCCGTCGTGGCCGGCGCCGGGGCCGAGGTCGATGATCCACCTGCACGACCCCGCCGCACGACGGGCAGCGGTAGCGCCAAAGGTCGATCGGCGTCTCACCGCAGGGCTGGCGCTGGCGTGTGCCATGCCCGTGCAGCCGCCGCCCACAGTGGCGACACGGCGGCGGCCGGTACGTATCCGGATCGCAGAGCCGCCGCGCATGCTCCTCGCGGTCGTGGACATCGGCGACGATCACCGTGCCCCCCTTCACGCTCGACGCGTAGCCATGCTCGAGGTACGCAGGCACCTGCGGTGGGTGAAGGTCGCGGGGTTGTCTCGCCGGCTCTTTGTTTGTCAGAAATCACGGTGTCCGCCCGATCCCACCGCTTTCGCCACTTCTTCGCT
>JAYUXQ010001238.1:0-2706 GCA_043752905.1 Nannocystis sp.
ACCGCCGTCTTGAGCCCCGAGAACGAGAACTCGAAGCGTTTGCGATCGGCGAGCATCGCCCGCGGGAAGTGAATTGCCTGCGAATTTCCCTCGGCTGCGAGGCGATCGATCACCGGCCCGCCGGGATATCCGAGCCCCAACAACTTCGCGACTTTATCGAAGGCCTCGCCGGCGGCGTCGTCACGCGTACACCCGAGCACGCGATAATCCCCGAGCCCTTCCACCAGCACCAGCTCGCTGTGCCCGCCGGACACCGACAACGCCAGGTGCGGCACGAACTCCCGCGCGGGCATCTGTGCATCGCCAAGAAACGGCGAGAGCAGGTGCCCTTCCATGTGGTGGATCCCGTGCAGCGGCAGCCCGGTCGCCAGCGCGATCCCATGCGCGAGCTGGACCCCGACGAGCAAGGCACCGACCAACCCGGGGCCCTGGGTGACCGCGAGACCGTCGAGCTCGGAGAAATCAATGCCCGCCGCCTCGACAGCAGCGCGCAGCACCGGCACCGCCGCGGTCAGGTGATGTCGACTCGCCAACTCCGGCACCACACCGCCGTAGGCCGCGTGGATCTCGACCTGCGAGGCGATGATGCTCGCGCGCACCTGCAGGCCCTCGACGACCGCGCAGGCGGTCTCGTCGCACGACGACTCGATGGCGAGGATCTTCGCGGCGCGTTGCATCGGTTCCAGGGCTGGCGTAGCGCGCTTCGGGGGCCGGTTCAAGCGCGCCCTACGGGTCCGGACGCATCTGCTTGAGCTGCGTGCGGATGCTCCCGGCGTACCGCGATCGCGGCGCCAGCTCGAGGAAGCGTTCGTACGCGGCGATCGACGCATCGGTCGCGCCACGCTCCTGCTCGATGACCCCGAGCGCCAGCCAGGCGTCCGCCATCATCCGGTCGCTGGCGATCGCGTCCTCGGCGGCCACCTTCGCCGTCTCGAACTCCTTGCGCTCGATCAGCACGTTGGCCTTCACCAGCAGCGCCGGCGCGTGATGCGGGTCCTGCTGCAGTGCCACCTCGGCGGCCGCCAGCGCCTCTTTTAATCGTCCCGACATGTACAGCTTGGAGGCCTTCTCGACCTCGCGCTTGAGCACGACCTCATCGATCACCGGCGGCACCTCCTCGGGCGGCGGCTCGACCGGAGTCTCGACCTTCGGCGCCGGCTCGGGCTCGTGGAGTCCGGGCAGTGGTTTCGCGGTCGCCACGAACATCTCGACCGGCTTCTTCACCACCGGTTCGGGTTCAGGCTCATCGATGACCTCGGGGCTGGTGGCGACCATCTCCGGCGCGCCCGCCACATCCCACCGCTGCATGACCACCACTGTGGCGATCGCAGCTGCACCGAACGCCGCCAACGCCCACCGGTTCCCTGACGAGCGCGACGGTCGCGGCGTCACCTTGCGCGTGCCGGGCAGCGGTTCACTGGGCTCGCCCGCGACGGGGTTGAGCGCAGCGACCAGGGCGTTGAGGCGACTCATGTCCTCGGAGCTCTCATTGAGCAGCTGCGGCGGCCCCTCGTGCGGCCACGTATCGGAGGCGTCGGCGGCCTCCGGTGCGACCGCCACGGCGCTGTTGGCCGCGAGCGACGGCGCCGACACCAGCGAATTGGCTGCACCGGACGCCGAGGAACGAAAGTCGCGGTTGCGGACGATGATCGACGACGACGGCGAGTGCGTGCGCAGGTCGGGGCGGTTCTCCTCTGGTCGCGACTGCAGCTCGCCGAAGGCCTCGGCGCGGGCCATCCCCATCGGCAGGGCGACATGGCCACCGACCGCCTCGAGTCGGTGCACCGTCGGTGCTGCGGGGGCCGTCACCTTGTCGGTGCGACGTCGGCGAGCGGTCGTCGCGGCCATGATCCTGCCCTCCTCGGACTCCTGCGGGTCGCGCACGTCGTCGGGAATACCACCGACCAGCACATCGTCGTGATCGATGCTTGCGCTGAGGTTGGGAAAGGGCAGCGGAAAGCTCGGCAGCGGCGGCAGGTCGGCGGCGCTGGTCGGCGCCGATGCTGGCTCCATGGGACCCGACGGCAGCGGCGGCACCCCGGCCCGCTCCCACGCGTCGAAGTTCACGACCTCCGGCGGTCCTGCGTGCTCCTCCTCTTCTGGCACCGTGACCTCGTCGGTCAACAGGCCCTCGAAGTACAGCCCGCTGACGAACTCGAGCGCCAGGAGGTCGTCCATCCCGCTGTCGTCGATAATCTCGATGATCGTCCGGCGCCCGTCGAAGCGGCGCAGCAGGGTCGCCTGCACGGGATTGGGCGGCTCGAGGCGGGCCGCGAGGAGGCGGATGTCGACGGTCAGGGTGTGGTCGAGCGGCGGAAGGCCCTCGAGCAGGCGCACCCACTCGTCGACGCGCCGCATCCCCTCCATCAACAGCGCCTGCGTCGACTCCTTGATCACGCCGGCGCGGCTGATGTTGCGGAACTCGACCTCGAAGCTGCCCTCGTTGATCCCCAGCAGGCGATAAATTGCCGCCGCGGCCTTCATGCGGCCCATCTGGGCGTCGACCACCCTGCCGTCGCGGAACCACACCGACGCGTGGCCGAGGTCCGTCTCGAACTCGATCGTCCCGCTCTTGCGCGAGATCTCGATCGTCTGGAGCAGGTCGACGATCGCCATATCCGCGAGCTGCCCGCTGAACTTGGTGCGGGCGTCCTTGCGGCCGAGGCGCTCCTGCTGCTTGCGTTGCAGCAGCATCTTGACCCGCGT
>JAYUXQ010001239.1:0-6721 GCA_043752905.1 Nannocystis sp.
GGGCCCCGGCCCAACGATGGGCGACAGGGCAAGCCGCAGCGCGACGAGCGGGGCGGCGGCGAGCGAGCGCGACCGGCCGAGCGCGCGGCCACGCCGGCGCAGACCGGGTTTCGCAACAACCCCTTCGCGGCACTCCGGAAACCCTGAGTTTCGCGCAGCGAACGTCGGTCCGAGGGGCGTCCTTGCAGTATCATGCGTCGGCGCCATGACCGACCAGGACCCCGCGATCCGAGCGCACTACGCCAAAATGGCCCTCAAGCGCCTGCGAGCCTATCCGGAGGGCAAGGGGGCGGAGATCCGCGAGCGCGTCGGACCGGCGTTGCTCGCCAGGATCCGCGAGCTGGCGGCCCCGGCGTGGCTGCCGGTCGCCGAGTTCGTGGCCGTGTGCGAGGCGATCCACGATGTCCTCGGCGACGACGCCACGCGGTCCTTCTGGACCGACCTGATGCGCGACAGCTACGACCACGGGATGCTCAAGCCGCTGGCGGTGCAGGCCCAGCAGACGCCCGGTTCGGCCGCCGCGGCGCGCTTGCTGGCGACGGCGCCGCAGGCCTGGCAGCTGTCGTCGCAGGGCTGCGGGGACATCGAGTTGGCGGACGACGGCGGTCAACCACGGCTCCGCGGCGTCGACCTGATCCCGGAGATCCTGCACAGCCGCGGGTTTGTCTGCGTGTTCTACGGCGCCTGCAAGGCGATGCTCGAGCTGTTCAAGAGCCGCGGCGAGGTCCGGATCTCGGAGCACCTGCCGCCTGGCGCCGAGCGCCCACAGATCGCCTTCGACATCGTGTTCACGCCGGCTTCGTGAGAGGCGGGCCATCGCGGCGGGGGCCGTCGTCACGAAGCAAGGGCGGTCGAGCGGGGCGGCTAGCTCACGCGAGAAAGTGCGGCATCGCCCGCGCGCGAGGTCGTGACCCGCAAGGCCGCACGTGTTAACGTGGCGGCCTTCAGGGAGTATCGAATGTTCAAGCCAGTGTTCGTCGCCACTTTCCTCGGGCTTTTGCTCGCGGCTGATGCAGGTTGCAAGAAGAAGGAGCAGTCCGAGCAGCCTGACGTGGCGGATGATGAGGGCGCGCCGAAGAAGTCCAAGGGCGTGAGTGAGGCCAACGAGGACAGCCTGATCTCGTCGCCGACCGCGTCGGCCGAGTCCGGCGAGGCCGCGCCCGCGACGACCGACATGGACAGCGCCGTCGCCAAGGAGGACGACGGCAAGAAGCGCCCGGAGGTCAAGGAGGTCTGTAAGAAGAAGACCACCGGCAAGGGCAAGGCCAAGAAGACCGAGACGGTGTGCGAGCAGGTCGACAGCAACCCCAAGCTGACCGCCAGCATCGGCATCGCGTCGCTGACCAAGGGCTTCGAGTGGGGCATGACCACCGACGCCGTGCTCGCCAAGCTCGGCGAGTCGGTCAACAAGGGCTTCGACGATCAGCTCAAGGCGACCACCAATCCCATGGATCAGGACCGGATCCGCAAGGAGCGCAACGAGCAGATCAACGAGCTCAAGAAGGGCAACGTCAAGTTCTCGGCGAACGCCAAGCACAAGTGGGGCGTGTCCCTGGTCCAGTACGAGTTCGCTGACGACGCGAACGAGGAGATGATCTGGATCAAGGAAGGCACCAAGCTGCGCAAGTTCTACTTCTTCAAGGACAACGCGCTGTGGAAGATCGTCTACGCGTTCAACAAGGAGAAGTGGCCCGACAAGGACTACCAGTCGGTCGTCGACAACTCGTTCAAGAAGTGGTTCGGCGTGAACCCTGCGGCCAAGAGCAAGCAGGACCCGAAGACCGCCGCCGTGCTGCTGCGCTACCACGAGTGGATCGGCGAGAATAACGAGAAGGTCCGCTCCTTCGACCTCACCGAGGTCCACGGCATCATCATGATCGCCGTGATCGACGGCAACGCCGAGGCCACGATCGGCGAGCGCCTGCCCAATATGAAGGGTGACCACACCTTCGGCGGCGACGTCGGCGACGTGCTCGGCGGATCGGACGTCGCGTACGACGAGAACGGCAAGATCGTCGAGGGCAGCGGCCCGAAGAAGTGAGCCGGACGGGGCGGTGACCCGCCCTGGACCGCCTCCAACGGCCGCGATCCCCCCGGGACCGCGGTCGTCCGCGTTTTCGCGGTACCACCCGTCGGGCAAGCTGTGGCAAGGTCGCTGCGTGTCGACCCGGGCCACTGTTCTGTACCCTGCGCCCGTGTGCTCGCGAGCGCGTCGCCCGTGGGAACGAACGGGGGGCTCCCGCTGTCATGGGGTGATGCGAACCATGACGCCTCGCGCGCTCGCGCTCCTCCTGCTCTCGACCTCGCTGCTCGCCGCGTGTGGCGGGGCCGACCCCCACACGGTGCCGGTCGTGATGAAGACCGAGGCGAAGGCCGAAGTCCCGGTGCAGAGCGCGGACGCGATGGCGGAGCGCTACCTGGCGCATAAGGACCGCTTCGCCGCGCTGACGCCCGAGGACGCGGCTGGCCCCGGGCGCATGCTCGCCGAGGCCGGCCCCGAGCTGCGCACGATCGCCGAGACCGCGACCGACATGCACCTGCGCGCCAACGCGAGCCTGCTGCTGGGCACCCTCTACGAGGCGACCGGCGACCCGCGCTCAGCGATCTCGTTCTATCGCCAGGTGGTCTCGCTGCTGCCCAACGACGCCGCGCCGCACCGCGTGCTGGCGATGGCGCTCGCGTCCGACAAACAATTCGCGGCCGCGCTGCCGGAGCAGGAGCGGGTCGTCAAGGACGACCCGGATGACCTCGAGGCGTGGCTGCTGCTCGGCGAGCTCGCGGTCAAGGCGGGAGAGAAGGAGCAGGCGACCCAGGCCTACGGGGCCTACGAGCTGCGCCGCAAGGGGCTGATCGACGGCATCAGCCTCAAGAAGGCGGACGGCACCTTCCCGCTGCCCGCGGAGCAGCGGGCCGCGTGCGCCCGCGCGCTGGTCCCCGCCCGCGACAACGGCACCGCGATCGCGCTGCTGTACGCGCTGGAGATCGAGACGGACCCGGGCGTGCGCGTGGCGATCGTCGAGGCGATGGGCGCCCAGCGCCTCGCGGGCTACAAGCCCACGCTCGAGGCCAAGCTCAAGACGGAGAGCGGCCAGGAGGTCAAGGAGGCGATGATCTGGGCGCTCGCGGAGATCCAGCGCGACCCGCTCGACACGCGCCCGGGCCCGACGCCGGTCGAGCCGGGCGCGGCGGGCGAGGGCGCCGATGCGAAGACTGGTGAGGCCGTGGGGGACGCGAAGGCCGGTGCGGTCACCGGGGACGCGAAGTCCGGCGAGGCGAAGGCTGGCGAGGTGAGGGCCGGGGACGCGAAGTCTGGTGCGGCCACGGGCGACGCGAAGGCGGGTGGCGCGAACGCTGGCGATGCGGGCGCGGCCGGTGCGAAGGGACAGGTCCCTGCGGACAGGTCCGCGGGGACGGACGCGAAGGCCGGGTCGCCGGCGCCGTCACGATGAGCATGCGTCCGCCTGCCTCGCTCGAGATCGCCGCGCTGTCGCACCGGTATCCGGGGGCGGCCGTGCCCGCGCTCGCGCAGGTGGGCTTTCGCGTGGCGGCGGGCGAACGGGTCGGGCTGCTCGGGCCGAACGGGGCCGGGAAGTCGACGCTGATGCGGCTGGTGTGCGGATATCTGCCGGTGCAGCGCGAGGCCGGGACGCGGGTGCGCGTCGGCGAGGTCGAGGTCGCGGCAGATTCACTGCGCGCGCGCCAGCTGGTCGGCTACTTGCCCGAGCAGGTGCCGCTGTACCCGGAGCTGCGGGTCCGCGAGCACCTCGACTTTCGCGCGTCGATCAAGGGCGTGCGCCGCAAGGCGAGGCCGCCGGAGATCCTCCGCGTCGCCGAGCGCACGGGGCTCTCGCACATGCTCGAGGTCCCGATCCAGCAGCTCAGCCGCGGGTATCGTCAGCGCGTCGGGATCGCCGACGCGCTGCTCGGCGCGCCGCCGCTGGTGGTCCTCGACGAGCCGACCGTCGGCCTCGACCCCAACCAGGTGCTCGAGATCCGCGCCATGCTACGCGCGCTCGGCGGGACGCAAACGCTGATCTTCTCGTCGCACATCCTGGCGGAGGTCGAGGCGCTGTGTGACCGCGTCGTCATCCTCGCGGGTGGCAAGTGCGTCGCCGACGAGGCGGTCGCCGAGGCTCTGCGCGGCAGTGACGTGATCGCGGTGTGGATGAGCTCGCGGGGCGAGGCAGAGGCGGTGCTGGCGAGGGCGCTGGGGAGCCTGTCCGCAGGGACAGGTGGGGCGTCAGGAGGCGCAGGGAGCCTGTCCGCAGGGACAGGTGAGCTGGCGGCGCTCGCGGCGGCGCTCGGCCTCGGTATCGGCGCCTGGGAGCCGCGCGGCGACGCGGCGCAGGTGCGCGTCACCTGTCCGGACGCGCAGGTCGCCGAGGCGCTCGCGCGGGCGATCGGACGGGCCAGCGCGGCGGCCGGCGTCGCGCTGGCGCGGCTCGAGCTGGGGCGCGGGCGGCTCGAGGAGCGCTTTGCCCGGGTCACAGGGGCGGTGGCCGAAGCATGAGCAGGGTGGTCACGCCGGTCGAGCCGTTGCAGCGTCCGGGGCCGTGGCTGCGCGGGGCGTACCACGTCGCGCGCCGCGAGCTGCTGTCGCTGTTCGTCACGCCGCTCGCGTACCTCGTCGGCACGCTGTTCCTGCTCAACCAGGGCTGGAACTTCGCGCTGCTGTTGCGCGTGCTCAACGACCCGCTGGCCGCGCCGGGGCCGGTGATGCAGTTCTACTTCGGCGGCAGCTTCTTCATCTTCTGGCTGCCGGTGATCTTCATCTGCGCGGCGCTCAGCATGCGCCTGATCGCGGAGGAGCGGCGCCAGGGCACGCTCGAGGCGCTGTTGACGGCCCCGCTGTCACCGTCCCAGATCGCGCTCGGCAAGTTCGCGGGGGCGTACGGCTTTTACCTCGCGCTGTGGCTGCCGACGGCGACATTTTACCTGTTGCTGCTCGGCGCGGGGGCGCGGCCCGAGGCGGGCCCGGTGCTGTCGGGGTACCTCGGCGTGCTGCTGGTCGGCGCGAGCTTCCTCGGGGTCGGCTTGCTGGCGAGCGCGCTGGCCCGCAGCCAGCTCGCCGCGGCGATCAGCACGTTCGTGACGTGCACGATCGCCGTGATGGCCGGGCTGCTCGCGGAGCAGGTCCAGGCCGGTACGACGGCGCAGCTGCTGCACTTCACCAGCCTGCTCGTGATGATGCAGGAGCTGGCGCAGGGGATCGTCGATCCGCGCTGGGTGTATCTTCATATTGGCTTCACTGCGACGCTGCTGGCGGCGACGACCGTCGCGCTCAATCCCCGCCGACGCCGCGAGCACGCGGTCCAGGTCGTGCTGCTGGCGCTGCTGCTGGCGCACCTGACCGTGTTCGGCGCGCGCCACGGGGCACGCGGGGACTGGACCGCGGGCCACGTGTACACGCTCAGCGATCGTGCGCGTGAGGTGCTCGGCGGGTTGCGTACGCCGATCGATGTCAGCGTCATCGTCCCGGCGACGATCGGCGGCGGTCGGCCCAATCCGCTGCTCGCCGAGCTGCGCGAGGTGCTGGCGCGCATGGGCGCCGCGGCCCCGAACTTACGCATCCGCTGGATCGACCCGGACCGCGATCACGCGCAGGCGCAGGCGAGCATCGCCGAGTTCGCGCTCGGCGGCCGCGAGCTGGCCGACGGCGTGGTGCTGCTGCGGGCCGGGCAGGGGGCCAGCCTGCGCAAGGCGCATCTGCTGCCGGGCGAGCTGGTGACCTTCGCGACCGGCGCGGACGTGCAACAGACGGGTCCGCGGGTCCGCGAGTTTCGCGGCGAGGAGGCCCTGCTGTCGCGGTTTTTGGCGGTCAGCGATCCGCGACGCACGGTCGTGTGCGCGACGCAGGGGCACGGCGAGCCGGCCCTCGACAGCCTCGAGCCGTACAGCGGGCACGCGCACCTGCGCGACCTGCTTCGTGACGCGGGGCTCGAGGTCCGCGTCGCCGACCTGGACACGCCCGGGGGCCTCGGTGGCTGCAACCTCGTGCTCGTCGGCGGTCCGCAGGGTCCGTTGCCGGCGGGGCAGGTCCAGGCGATCGAACGCTTCGCGGGCGAGGGCGGTGACCTGTTGATCCTGGCCGGCGCGGTGATCCTGCGCGGCAAGAGTCAGCTCGCGCAGCATGGCCTCGAGGCGTGGGTGGCGAGGTACGGCGTGGCCTTCGGCGAGCGCGTGGTGGTCGATCCGAGCCCGATGGCCGGGGCGACGCCGTTCCTGGCGTTCACGCTGCGCGACGGCTGGGGTGACCATCCGGCGACGGCGAGCCTGGTCGGCCAGCCGATCTCACTGTTGCAGGTGCGCGAGCTGGTCCTGACCGCGCCCGCGACGTTCCTGATCCAGACGAGCGAGCAGGGCTGGGCGGAGTCGGAGGTGGTGGGCTTCGGGCGCGGCGAGCTGCCGGTCTTTGATGATGGCGTCGATCGGGCCGGACCGCTGCCCGTCGCCGCGGCGGCGGAGCTCGGCGGGTCGCGGATGATCGTCGTCGGGTCGTCGGACTTCGCGCTCAACGCGATGCTGCGCGAGGACATCGTCTACGACCGCGGGCGTGACCTCGTGCTCAACGCGGTGGGGTGGCTGACGGAGCACGAGGCGCTTCTGGGCCTGCGCCCGAGGCCCCGTGAGCACGTCAAGCTGGTGCTGCAGGAGGACCAGCTCGCGCGCATGAGCCTGATGTGCATCGTCGGACTGCCGGGCTTCGCGGTGCTGCTCGGCT
>JAYUXQ010001240.1:0-6714 GCA_043752905.1 Nannocystis sp.
TACGCCCTCAAGCCCGAGTTTGCGGCGGTCCCTGCCGCGGGCGACACCTCGCGCACGGTTCTGATCACGCCCTTCGATCGGGCCCTTCTCGACTTCGGCGCGGTCAACCTCAAGGACATCGACACTGCCAAGATCGTCCGCGACTGCGAGCTTCTGCGGAAGGTCGCCCAGGACGACCCCGAGGCGCTGCATCAGATCCTTGGAGCCCTCGGCACCAACGCCGGGCGCGAGGAGCGGGCCGCCGCGCTGGCGACCGTCACGCGTCTCGGCCTCACGGAAGAGGCCGCCACACAGGCAGGTGGGGGCCTCGCCCACTGCAAGGGCGGCGACGACGAGACCAACTCGCCGGACAAGTGAGTTGTAGAACTTGGCGGCGGGGTATAGTCTCGAGCGCGATCAGGCGGTCGCCCGCGATCCCTGTCTTTTGGGGCAGGTGGGCGGCCTTGGCGAGGCCGATCGTCAGCTCGTCGCGCGCGAGCAGGAAGAAGCGCCCCTCAAAGGTGCTCTCGGGGATCCGCGCCTTGTCGTAGCTGCGGGCGTACTTGTCGTAGCCGCGGGCGAAGTTCGACAGGGCCGTCACGTGGTACAGCGGCCGTTCCACAGGGCGACGAGTGTGTTCGCGGGCCCGGCGAAAGTCGAGGCGCGTGACCGCGAATCGAATGCGGGCACGCGCGCGGGCGAGCAGACTTCGTTATGAGCGCATCGCGGCGCGGCGCGCCATGACCTCGTCCATCCTGGCGGGGTTGAAGACGTTGGCGCGCTTGTGGTGGTTGCCGTGCATGTAGAGGCCGAACCAGATGCGGTTGCCGATCCAGTACAGGCCGTGGTCGAGGTTGACGGGCTTGTAGTCGCCGGCGGGCGAGTGGGCGTTGTGCGTGGCCCAGTTGAAGTGGGCGACCTGGACCCAGCCGACGGCCTGGGCCGGCACGAACAGGAAGAAGAAGGCGTAAGGACCGAGGAGCAGGAACCAGGCGAGCAGCAGCGGCAGCATGGTGGCGAAGCTGAGCACGGCCCGGACGCGCTCGCGCTTGCGGTTCTCGGGGGTGTCGCCGAACTGGTCGTAGGCCTGGTTTTGCAGCTGGCGCTCGACGTTGAACAGCATCGTCTCGTAGAGGAAGCGGACGAAGTTCGGGAGGACGTGGTGGGGGTCCTTCTCCGGGTCGTCCGAGTGACGATGGTGCCGCTGGTGAATGATCTCCCAGGAGGCGTAGCGTGTGATGACCACGAGGCCGGCGAGCTCGCCGATCAGGCGGTTGATCGGGCGCGGGAAGTTGCCGTGGCAGCAGTTGTGGATGAAGACGTTGAGCAGGATGTGGCCGTAGATCACCAGCGGTAGCAGGGCCAGGTACGGCCAGTGCCACGCGCCGACGAGCGGCTGCGTGTGCGTGGCGAGCAGGGCTGCGTCCAGCGCGACGAGGCCCGCCAGGTAGGCGCCGTCGTAAAGGAAGTAGAACCACTTGTTCCTGCGGTATTGCACCGAGGGCTGGGCAGTGACGTTGTGAACGAATCCTGAAACAAGCGCAGTCAAGGCGACCTCATCATGGGCGGTGCCACGTGGGCAGCCGCCGCGGCACGAATAACACGGGGCCCGGCGCAGCGTCGAGTTTGCGAGCGCTCGCGATGTCGCGCATGGTTCGCGCATGGTTCGCGCGTTGAGGGTGCGCGCGGGCCGGTGTATGGTCGCGGCGCGATGGGTTCGACGGTGGCTGGGGACGGTGCGCAGGTGCTTGCGCAGGCTCATGATGAGCGGGACGGGCATTTTGGTGATGTCCCATGGCTCGTGCGTCACCCCACGGAGTGGCGACAGGTCGTGCTCGTCGTCGTGTATCAGGCGCTGCTGATGGCGATGATCTTCGTGCCGGCGGCCCGGAGTCCGCTGGTGCTGGTGCCGGCGTTTTTGCTGAGTTTTTTGAACGCGGTGGTGATCCACAACCATCTGCACCGCGGTGTGTTCCACAGCCACCGGCTCAACATGATCTGGCGCGGCGTGCTCAGCTTCGGCGCGCTGTATCCGGCGTCGGCCAACGTGCCGTCGCACAACCTCGTGCATCACCACTTCGGCGACGATGGCCAGCCCGACTGGGCCGACCCGCAGCACGTCCGGTTTCGCTGGAACCTCCTCAATCTGATCCACTTCCCGAACATCGCCGGGCCGAACACATTCGCCGGGGTCGCCAGGTGGGCCGCGACGACCAGGCAGGCGAGCTTTGGCCGGCAGTACAGGACCGAGACGGTGGTCGCGTTCGGGCTGACCGGCGGGCTGTTGCTGTACGACTTCTGGCCGGTGCTGTGCTTCCTGGTGTTACCGCAATTTTACGGTGCGCGCTGCATCCTGCGCATCAACCTGATCCAGCACGACCGCACCGATACGACCAGCGAGTGGAACCACTCGCGCAACTTCGTCGGGCGCGCGTTCAACTGGATCATGTGCAACAACGGCTATCACACGATCCACCATAACCGGGCCGGGCTGCACTGGTCGGAGCTGGCCGAGGCGCACCGCCGCGAGGTCGCGCCGCGCATCGACCCCAGCCTCGACGAGCCGAGCATGATCGTGTATCTGCTGCGCCGCTATGTCCTCCACTTCGGCCGGCCGCCGCAGCGAGACGTCGCCGCGGCGGAGCGCGTGCAGCCGCCGGCGAAGCTGGCCCCACGGGCTGCGCGTCGAGCCGAGGCCGAGCAGGCCGCTGCTGTCGAGCAGGCCGAGCAGGCCGCTGCTGTCGAGCAGGCCGAGCAGGCCGAGCAGGCGATGGTCGGCTGAGATGGACTTCACGAGCTTCATGGTCGCCTTCGCGCTGGCGGCGTTCTGGCTCAACACGCTGCTGATCGCCGCGGCGGGGTGGAGCGAGTGCGCGGCGCTGCGGCGGCGCTACGCGTTCCTGTCCTCGGGGACAGGTGTGCGGCGCGGCGAGGTGACAGCGGGCGCGGGGCCGGACGGCGCGATCGGTGTGTGGCGCGTGGTGCAGGTCGGGCGGTCGAACGGGCGCGGGCCGATCCTGTTTCATGATCGCAGCCGGTCTTCGGTGGGGTTCGGCGGGGTCGTGCGCGTCGCGCAGGGGGAGCACGAGGTGCCGGCCGGGGCGGCGGAGGTGTGGTGTGGCGCGGCGACCCGCGAGCGGGCGGTGGCTTGCCCGGGAGCCAGGGCGTTCGCGGCGGTCTTGCCCCTGGCCGCGAAGGCGTCCGGGTGGGAGCGGATGGTCGAGGTGCCGCTGCGGGTGGGGGACGCGATCTGGCTCGCAGGACAGGCCGGGGAGTCTCAGGGGAATCCCCAATATGTGCTCGCCGACTTCGATCCGCGGCGCTGGCGGGCCCGCATCACGGCAATGACCATCGGACTGGTGGTCGGCCTGCTGGCGGTGGCCGGCGCATGTACAGCGGCCTGTCTGTGGCCGCCTGTGTTCGCCACGGTCAGCAAGCTCGGCGCATTCGCTGCGCTGGTCGCGTTCAACTTGTTCCAGCTATTCGGCAAGCTGCACCATGACGCGATCCAGCCGCCAGCGACGGCGATTCTCGGCGGATCGTGGCGTCGGCCTCGCTGACGGGCGTGGGGCGGGCTGGTAGGTTGCGGAGGTGTTCCAGGCGTTCCAGGCGTTCCGGCGGTTCCAGCGGTTCTGGCCGACAACTTGCTCCCGGCAGGCCCGGGCCGCTAGCGTGCGCGCGTGACCGCCGACAGCCGCAGTACCACGGGCGACGCGCTGCGTCTGGCCTTCGCCGGCTGGCCGCGGCTGGTGCCGGCCGCGTGGGTGTGCGCGATGCTGGCGTGCATGCTGGTGCCGCTGCCGACGCCGGCGGTGGACCTGCTGCTGTCGCTGAGCCTGGCGGCGGCGGTGCTGTTGCTGGTGGCGAGCCTGGCGATCCGCCGCAGCGCCGAGTTCCTGACCTTTCCTGCGCTGCTGTTGCTGGTGACGCTGTCGCGGCTGGCCCTCAACGTCGCGACGACGCGCCTGATCCTGAGCCAGGCGGACGCGGGCCGGGTGATCGACGCGTTCGCGGGGCTGGTGGTCCGCGGCGACATCGTCGTCGGCGCGGTGATGTTCGCGGTGATCACGGCGGTGCAGTTTCTGGTGATCGCGCGCGGCTCGGAGCGCGTCGCCGAGGTCGCGGCCCGCTTCGCGCTCGATGGTTTACCGGGCCAGCAGGCGGCGATCGACGCCGATCTGCGGGCGGGGGCGATCTCGGCGGAGGAGGCGTCGCGCCGGCGAAGCGCGCTGCTCGAGCGCTCTAGCTTCTACGGGGCGATGGACGGCGCGGCCCGGTTCGTGCGCGGCGACGCGGTCGCGGGCCTGGCGATCACGGCGATCAACCTCGTCGGCGGGGTCGCGGTCGGGACCCTGCGGCACGGCATGTCGGTCGCGGACAGCCTCGAGCTGTACGGCCGCCTGACGGTCGGCGACGGCCTCCTGGCCCAGATCCCGGCGCTGCTGGTCAGCCTCGCGGCGGGCGTGCTGGTGACCAGGGTCGACCGCGACGTCGGGGCGAGGGTGCAGGTGCTCGCGTGGCTCGAGCCGGCGATGCTGGCGATCCCGGCGGCCCTGTTGGTCGGCCTCGCGGTCGTGCCGGGCATGCCGCGGCTGGCGTTCCTGGCGACCGCGCTCGGGCTGGTGTGCGGTGGGCTGTGGCTCGCGGTGCGGCGTGACAGTGGGCCGGTCGAGGAGCCAGCGGCGCAGATCGTGGTGCGGCTGGCAGCGGCGAGCCCGGAGACGCTGCGATCGCTGCGTCCGCCGCTGTCGGCGCTGCGCGAGCGCTGCGCGGGCGCCCTCGGGCTCGAGCTGCCGGCGCTCGTGGTCGTCGCCGCGGCCCATGGCGAGGGCAGCGAGGTCCGCCTCGGGGCGCGCCTGCTCGCCGAGCTGGTGCCCGACGACCTGCGCGATCGCACAGGTTTGATCGAACATGTCCCGGAGGACAGCAACGAACTGTCGGCGGACGCGGTGGTGGTCGCCTGCTTCCGGGCGATCATGGGCCAGGCGGAGGCGCTGCTGGACCTGCAACAGCTCGAGCGTGCGATCGAGCGGACCCGGGCGAAGCACCCGGCGGTCGTGCGCGAAGCACTGCGTGTGCTCGCGCCGCCGGAGCTGCTCGGCCTGTGTCGTGGCCTGCTGCGCGAGCGCCTGCGGCTGCCGCCGTTGCCGGCGCTGCTCGAGGTGGTCGCCACGGAGCCGCGGCTGCGCGTCGCCAGCGAGCGGCCGCGCTGGGGCGAGCATGTGCGCGAGCAGCTGGCCGGGCTGTGGCTGCGCGACCTGATCCGCGCGCACGCTCGCCTGGGGCCGGTGCGCTGGGTCCGTCCGCAGCCCGACGCGGAGGCGGAGCTGCTGGCCCGCGCGCGCAGCGGGGAGGGCGGGCTGCGGCTGGCCCTGGTGGCAGGCGAGCGGGCGCGCTGGCTGGAGGACCTGCGCGGCGGGCACCCGGAGCCGCCGGTGCTGGTGACGACGCCCGCGGCTCGCCCGGCCTTTGCGGCGCTGGTCCAGCGCAGCGCGCCGCACGTGGCGGTGGTCAGCACGGCGGAGCTGCAGGCGGTGGACCTGCCGCTGCCGGGCGAGCCCGGGGGTCCGGCGACGCGCTGGTGGTCCCCCGTCTGACGTCGCGGTGTGCGGGTGACCACGCCCCGGGGCGTTGCGGGGTCGACCGCCGCGTGGCAGCGTGCCGCCGCGATGAGCAGCGGCAAATCGACGGTCTACTGGGACTACATCAAGACCGAGGAGATCCTCGCGCTGCAAAGTGGCATCGCCGACAGCGATGTCGGCCTCGCCAACGACGAGGTGATGTTCATCGTCGTGCATCAGATCGACGAGCTGTGGTTCAAGCTGGCGCTGCGCGAGCTGGTCCACGTGCGCGACCTGTTCGCGCAGGAGAAGGTGCGCGAGCAGCAGCTCGCCAACGGCGTCCGCGGGATCCGTCGCACGGCGCTGCTGTTCGAGCAGGTCGCGCATCACTTCTCGCTGATGGAGACGATGACGACGCGCGACTATCTCGGCTTTCGCGACAAGCTCAGCCCGGCCAGCGGGTTTCAGTCGGCGCAGCTGCGGGAGATCGAGATCCTGCTCGGCCTCAAGATCGAGGACCGCCTGCCGCTCGGCCACGACCACGACTACCTGCGCGCGCTCAAGTATCCCGATGGTAGCGAGTCGCCGGCCTCGCGCCGCGTCGCCGCCCGCCTCACCGACTGCCCGACGCTACACGAGGCGATCGGCGTGTGGCTGTACCGCACGCCGATCCAGGGCTCGACGCCCGAGCAGACCGACGACGCGGAGCAGGTCAACAGCTTCCTCGAGCGCTACCTCGCGGCCCAGGCGATCGAGCTCGACCTGGCGATGGGCCTGGCGATCGGGGCGGCCCCCGGCGAGGCCGACCGCGGCCGCCTCGAGCAGCGCTACGCGCAGGAGAAGATCAACGCCCGTGCATTCCTCATGGCCGAGGACGCCGCGCCGGAGCTGCGCCGCCGCTGGTCGCGGATCCGGGCCGCGCTGCTGTTCATCGAGAGCTATCGCGAGCTGCCGCTGCTCGCCTGGCCGCGCGAGGTGCTCGACGGCATCGTCCATCTCGAGCAAGCCTTCGTCATCTTTCGCCAGCGTCACGCGCGGATGGTCGAGCGCGTGGTCGGTCGCCGCACCGGCACCGGCGGCTCGGCGGGCGTCGATTACCTCGACCAGACTGCGCTCAAGTACCGCGTGTTCCGTGACCTGTGGGCCGTGCGCACCCTGCTGATCCAGCGGTCCG
>JAYUXQ010001241.1:0-2701 GCA_043752905.1 Nannocystis sp.
GTCGGCCTTGAGACCGGGCGGCAGGAAGGTCGTGAAGTTGCGCAGGTTGAGGCCGACCGAGAGGTTGTTGACGAAGAAGTAGTTGAGCCCCGCCCCGACCAGCAGGCTGCCACCACCGCGGCTGCCGAACGACCCGCCGAGGCCGAAGCTCGGCATCAAGGTGCCCCGTGACCACGGCCGGTCGTCGGGGATCAGCGACAGCGGACGCGCGCTGGCCTGCCGCGGGACCGCGAGGACCGCGACGAGCGACACGAGCGAGAGCGTGAGGGGCAGGGCGACGCGCAAGGAGGACCTCCGACCCGCAGTGTCGCACGCTCCGGCACATGCGCACGCGTGAGGCCTCGCGGATGGCCGGAGACCCCGTGGGCCCCTGTGACCGATGTCCGGGTCCAGGCCCATGCGCGCCAAGCCCCGCGCTGGGGGCCGGGATCTGGGCTAGGCTGGGGGCCCTCGCGGCCGACCGGCGGCGGGTAAAAGGACGACCGCGATGAAGCAGCACATCGACATCATCACCCGCCTCCTGCTCGGAGCCGCCTACGCCGACAAGCGCCTCGAGGGCGCCGAGGTGGCCCGCATCGAGCAGATCCTGCGCATGGTGGTCGGCGGCGAGCCCGACCCGGAGCAGCTGGAGCAGCTGCGCAGCTTCAACCCGGCGGCGTTCAACGTGCACAGCAGCGCCTCGACGCTGATCGGCCTCGACCCTGCCGACAAGCGCAAGCTGCTCGACCTGATCGCCAGCGTCAACGACGCGGACGACGAGCTCGACCTCGCCGAGGACGCCTACCTGCGCCACGTGGCGCTCGGGATGGGCGTCCCGGAGAAGGACATCGCCGACCTCACCCTCGACGTGCTCGACGACGAGGAGATGTTCGGGATGCTCCAGTGATCACTCGACGCGGTGGAGCTTCTCGAACACCCCGCGGTGGAACAGCGCGTGGGGGTCGAGGCGCTGCTTGGCGGCGGTGTAGCGGGCCTCGTCATGGATCTCGAAGAAGCGGGCGCGGTCGTAGTGATTGCGTGAGATGAGGGTCTTGACGCCGTCGTGGCGAAAGGTCTGCTCCTCGAAGACGGCCGACCAGTCGCGCCCGAGGTACGGGGCCTCGTCCACGAACTTGCCGAGGCACAGGGTCAGGTGGTCGGGCGCGTGGACGATGCCGTCGACGAAGTCGAACTCGCCGGTCGTGATGTCACAGTGCTCGCGCAGCGCGGCGTGGAAACTTTTAAAATCGTGGTAGCGGCGGTAGGTCAGCTTGACGAAGAGTTTGGCGGGGATCAGGCGAAATTTGAGGCGGCTGATGACGCCGAGGGTCCCGTACGACCCGTGGATCATGTGGAACAGCTCGGGGGCCGGGGATCGGGACGACGTGATGCACGCCGCCCTTGTCGATGTGCACCGGCTGGCCGGCGCGCGCACGTTCGCGGATCTGGGCGGCGACCGCCTGGACGCGGGCCTGGTGGTCGAGCATGCGACGGTTTTATCACCGCGGCGCGTCGGCGCGGTACAGGCTCGTCAGCGGGACGTCGTCGAGGGTGATGACCTCGACCGGGGACGACGTTCGTAGCGCGTCCTGGACCTGGAGCTCGTACGTCAGCATGTGGCGCTCGTGAAAGATCAGGGCGGCGCGGGCCCTCGCGGGCGCGACGGAGGTGGCTCGCGCGGGCCAGCGGCCCTCGCGGGCGTATTGCTGGCGCGCCAGCTCGTGCATGTCGTGGAGGTAGATCGGTGCGCCGGGGGTCGTGGGGTCGAGCACGGAGGCCGGGACGGCGTGGCCCCAAAACCCGCGCAGGAGGCCGAGGTCCGCCGCGCCCCGGGGCCCGCCCACGAACGGTGCGTACTGCGAGAGGCCGTACGGGTGGCCGTCGATCGTGCTCCACACGCCGGGCACGAGGATGAGCAGCAGTGTGATCGCGGGGGCGTGGCGCCAACGCGGGGGCAATGCAGCCGCGCGCACGAGCGCGATCAGGGCCGAGGTCGCAGCGAGGGCGAAGAATGGGTAGGCGGTCAGCCAGTGTTTGGTGCCGCCGAAGATCGGGATCGTCGGTGATGAGATCAGCAGCAGCGGGAACGCGGCGAACAGCGCCCACAGCAGGCCGTCGCGGCGGTCGTGACCCGCCAGCGGGGCGGTCCAGCGCGGGCTGTCTCGCGAGACAGGTTCGCGGAGCGAGCGGGTGAGGCCGTGGGCGAGGCCGAACAGCGCGAGCAGCAGCATGCCGGTCGGCACCGTGGCCCAGGTCAGCACGAAGGGGTAGCTGACCGGCAGCGGCGGGCGGTTGTAATTCACGCCGAGGTATTCGGTGTTGTAATAGGCGTGGAGGCGGTGAAACTCGACGTACTCGAGCACGCGGCCGATCGGGTCGGACCACAACCACGGCCACAGCGCGACGACCGTCAGCGGCGCGAGTACGGCCATCGCCAGAAACGGGAGCAGCTGGGACGCGTGCGGGCGCCGGCGAGCCAGCAGCAGGCACAGGCCGTAGTGCAGCGCGAGCAGCACGGGGATGAAGAGGGCGTTGTGTTTGATGGAGATCGCCACGCCGAGCGCCGGGCCGAGCGCGAGGGCCCAGCGCGGGCTGTGCAGGGCACGGCGGTAGATCAGGACGACCGCGAGGGTGGCGACCGCGACGGGGACGTCGAAGGCGTGCAGGCCGGCGTGGAACCATACGTGCGGCAGGGCGATGAACCACAGGGCGGCGCACAGGC
>JAYUXQ010001242.1:0-6705 GCA_043752905.1 Nannocystis sp.
TGGGGCGCTGTACGCCTGCGGCGACTGCATGGACAACGACGGCGACGGCAAGGTCGACCTGCTCGACCCCGAGTGCATCTCGCCCTGCGACGACAAGGAGGACACCTTCGCCACCGGCCTGCCGGGCGACAACATGGACCCCTGCAAGCAGGACTGCTTCTTCGACGGCAACTCGGGTAACGACGCCTGCGACTGGAACCTCGCCTGCGACCCGAAGAGCCCCGGCGGCGACAAGTGCCCCTACGACCCGAAGGCGACCTGCAACGCCCAGTCCCCCGAGTGCGCCGAGACCTGCGGCGTGCCCAACGGCTGCGACTGCTTCGGCTGCTGCACGATCGTCGTCGGCGGTGTCTCGCACGACATCTTCATCGGCGACCAGACCTGCTCCGCCGCCGAGATCGAGACGTGCCAGGAGTGCACCAAGAACGACGACTGCGACGACGAGTGCGACCCGAACGGCTGCGAAATCTGCTTCGGCGGCGAGCTCCCGCCCGGCTGCGACGACCCGACCTGCGACGGCGGCGACCCCTGCACGCTCGACAAGGAGGGCAATTCCAGCTGCGCCGACGGCACCTACTGCCAGACCGGCTGCTGCGTCCCGATCGTGCCGGGCTGATCGCGGGCTGATCGCGGGCTGATCGCGCGCGAACGCGCGGGCGAGCTCGCGCCCGCGACCGCATTGCGGCGCGGCCCGCCGCACGCGACAATCGCCGGCCATCTCGATCCTCGCCGCCTCCACGCGCACGTCCCTCGCGTACACCATCCTGGCCCTCGCCTGCTCGCCTCGCGCGGCGGTCGAGGGTCCCCCGCGGGCCTGCGACCTGAGATCCGACCGCGGCATGCCTGGCCCCGCCTCCGGCCCCGCGCGCCGCGACGCCCCGGCCCGCAACGCCGCGTGTGAAGGCTGCCACCTCGAGATCGCCGCCGAGTGGCGCAGCTCCCTGCATCATCACGCGTACACCGACGCGACTTACGCCCGCGCCCTCGCCCGCGAACCGACCGCCTTCTGTCGCGGCTGCCACGCGCCCGAGGCCGACCCCACCAGGGCCGCGCCGCCTGCACTCGCGCGCCTCGGCGTCGGCTGCGTCAGCTGCCACGCGCCGAACCACGCCGGACTCGACGACGCCGTATGGGCGGGGCCCGGCGACGGCGCGGACGCCCGCGCGCCGCACCCGGTCCGCCGCAGCGCCGACTTCGCGGGCGTCCCCGGCTGCGCGAGCTGCCACGAGTTCGACTTCGCCGAGCAACCCGGCATGACCATGCAAAGAACCGTGCTCGAGCACGCCGCCTCGCGCTTCGCCGCCCGCAGCTGCGCCGACTGTCATATGCCGATCGCAGGCGCTGGCCCCGGCCGCCACCGCAGCCACGATTTCGCCGCCTCACGCGACCCTGCGGTCCTTCGTGGTGCGCTCGACATCGCCGCCACCCGCACGCGCGAGGGCCTCACGCTGCGCCTCACGCCCGCGGCCGTCGGCCACGCGATGCCGACCGGCGACCTGTTTCGTCGCCTGTACATCGCCACCGAGGGCCTCGACATCGAGGGCGAGGTCGTCGCCGCCGACGCCCGCACGCTCGGCCGACGCTTCACCACCCGCCGGCTCTCGGACCTGGTCACGCGCAAGATCGAGGTCGCCGACGACCGCCCCGGCGCGCGCGGGCCCGCGGCCACCGTCGTGAGCCTCGACCTCGGCCCCTCCACCGAGGACCTGCGCGTCCGCTGGCGCGTGCTGCATCAACGCGTCGAGCTGCCGTTGCTCGACGACGCCGCCGTGATCGCCGGCGAGATCGAGATCGCCGCCGGTACCCTGCCCCCCTTCGAGGTCCACACGCCATGAAGTACGCCCTGCCCCTCGCGCTCCTCGTCGCCTGTGACAACCCGGAAGCGCCGCCTCGCGTACCCGCGACACCGGCGGTCACGACGACCCCCGACGCACCCACGCCCGAAGTCGTCGTGGTCGCAGCGACGCCGGTCGTCACCCCGCAGCCCCCGACGCGCCTCCACGTCGCCTTCGAGGGTCGCTGCGGCGGCCTCGGCAGCTCGATCATCGGCGACCAGATGTTCGTGCACTACCGCGAGGTCTACCCGAACGCACGCACGGTGATCGCCAGGCTCGGCCCCGACGCTCGCCCTGCCGAGCGGGTCCAGCCGCCGCGCAACGACCTCGAGTACGACCTCACCGCGATCGAGGGGATGGCCGGTCGCTGGCCGAACCAGCTCTACGCCCGGATCGGCACCGGCGAGCGTGGCGGGTACACCAACAGCTACATCCGCTTCGAGGGCACGGCGTGGACCCAGGTGGAGCCCTTTGCCAGGGGCGACGCGGTCCTGCAACTGTACCCGTGGCACAGCGGATCGGTCCTCGCCGTCGGCGCTGGCGAGGATAACGCGACCCGGCTCGCGGTCATCCGCGGCGCACCGAAGGCCCCGAAGCAGGACGCCGTGCGCGCGGCGCTCGGCGGCTGCGTCGCTCGCATGCGCGAGGTCGCCGTGCTCGAGTCGGGCCCGCTCGTGGGTCTGTGGTCATGCTTCGAGAACGACACCGGTCTGGTCGCCGCGCGCTTCACCCCCGACGACCTCAAGGGCACGATCCACGCGCTGCTCGGCCCGACCGAGAGCGCCGCCGGCCACCTCGCCCATGACGGCAAGGACACCGTGTACGTCGCCGTCGACCCGGTCGGCAAGTCCGGCGCCGGGCGTCTGTTCGTCAGCACGGCCGCCGCGTGGGTCGAGCAGCCCGCGCCGCCGTCCGGTGGCATCCGCGACCTCGACGTGCACCCCGACGGCGCGCTGTGGCTGCTGCAGGACAGCGCCGTGACCCGGCGCAGCGGCGACGCGTGGGTCCCCGAGGACCCCGGTCTGGCGCAGATCATCAGGCTGGTCGGCGTCGACCGTGGCCGACCGTGGGCTTACGGCACCGACGCCGGTGACGCGAAGACGAAGATCGCCCGCCGCGCCGACGACGGACGATGGGAGCGCATCGAACTGCCCCACTCCGCCCTGTTCCCCGATCAGGCCCTCGAACCCTGGACCTTCGGCGTCGACGCTGGCGGCGACCTGTGGATCGACGCGAGCTACAGCGTGAAGCGACGCAGCGACAAGAGCCCGAAGTATCGCTTCAACGCGGTGCTGACGTCGCGACCGGTCACCGCGCCGATGCGCTGCGGCGAGACTCTCGGCAAGCCGATGACCGCCGAGTTCGCCGACTTCCCGACCGGCGTCGACGCCCGGTGCAAGACCCGCCTGGTCCTGCTGCAGCGCGAGGTGGCATGGAAGGACGGCGAGACCTACGCGAAGCTGCGAAAGGCGCTCCGCGGCGCCAGTGACGTCGGCGCCGCGCAGTTCTCCGAGCTGGAGGTCGGCGGCGACAACTTCGTCGCCGCGCTCGTCGACACCGACGCCGCCGCGCAGTCGCTGCTCGTCCGGGCCCGCAAGGTCCGCTCCTACGCCTTCCCCGAGGTGCTGTGCGGCGACCCTGCGATCCTCGAGCGCGCCGGCGTGCGCGTGCGTCGCCCGCTGCCGATCGACCTCGCCAGCGGCGAGCTTCGTGCACCCACCTGAGCGCGTTTACCCGGGCGCACCCGCAGGCCTCTGCGACGGCGCTCGCCTGCTGCGCCGACGAGCATCACTCGTGACCGCTGCAAGCCAGCGAGTGCACCGCGACGCCCTCGTCGTAGATCTTGTGATCGGGGAAGCGCTCGCGCAGCTGCTCCTCGAGCTTGCGGCCGACGCGGTAGGTCGCGCGCTCGTTTTGTCGCACGATCGTCATCGCGTTGCCGCCCTTGGTCCGGCGCAAGGCGTCGATGAGACCGGCGCCGCCCTCGGCCAGCCAGTCGCGCAGCTCGGTCGCGGCCGCAGGGACCTCACCGCAGGCGAGCCACTGCCCGCTCAATGGCTCCGTGCGATAACAGCAACGATTATGAACCACGCCGTCGAGCAGCGCCCCGTCGATCTCGATCTCGAACACCGAGAAATGATCGATGAGCTTGCCGAGGACCTCCTGCCGGCGTAACACCTCGGCCCCGCCGGTCGCTCCTGCCGCGGCCGCGGACTCGGCCGCCCGGCGCAAGCGAGCCAGCGCGTCGCGCAGCTCGACGGACTCGCCGCGGGCCTGGGCCAGCTCGCTGCGCAGAGTCAGCTCGACAGCCGGCTCCGGCTCCGCTTGTGCCTCGGCTCGCATCGCGGCCAGCTCGGAGCGCAAGGTGGCCAGCTCGTGCTCCGAGACATCGAGCTGCTGCTCCTGGATCGTCGCGAACACGAACAGCACGACCATGAACACGTCGAGCAGGGGCAGCAGGTCGAGCGCGTGCCGGCGGCGGCGCTTCACGATCGGGCCGCCGTCGGCGGCTGCTCGAGCCCCTCCAGCAACGCCTCGCGGACGTGCTGGCCGGCGCGCTCGAGCAGGCTCTCGCACGCCCCGGCCACGATCGACAGCGCGATCGCGCCTATCAGACCCCAGAAGGTCGTCCCGAGCGCCATCGGCAGGCGAGCGCGGAAGCCCTCGAGGTCGGTGGGATCGGAGTTCACCAGCGCGAACACGGTGCCGAGGATCCCGAGGTGCACGGCCAGCTGGGCGAAGCGTTCGATCCAGCCGAGGCGCTCGCCGAGGCGGATCAGCGTGCGCGCGGCGGGCTCGACTTTTTGCCCGCTCATCAGGCGTGCGATCTCCTCGAACGACAGGTCGACCACCGGCGCCGACTCGAGGCGCCTGCGGATCGGATGATTATCCGCCAGCTGCGCGCCGATCCGGCGCAGCACCATCAGCCCGCCGAGCAGCAGGTCACGCTGGCGCGCCGCCCCGCGATACCACGCCAGCGACAGCGCCAGCATCACGCCGACGGCCACCACGACGAGGACGCTAAACGGGTCGAAGAGGGCCTGCCAGAACACGGCCGCTCCCCTAGTCCGCGAGCACCGTGACCTTGACGCCTCGACCCTGCAGGCAGCTCCTGAGCGTGTCGACCGTGCGCTGGGCCCCGGCCGTCGCCTCGATCTCCGCGGCGCCGCCACTCAGGTCGCGGCACACCGCGTCGCAGCCGCGCGGGCTCGCCTCGTCGCCGAGCCGGCAGCGCTCACCCTCCACGGTCACGCGGGCCTTCGCGGCGGCCGCCTCGCCGACCGCCTTCTTGGCCTTCGCGGCCCCCTCCTGGACCTGCTTCGCGCCCCTGCCGTCGCCCGCCGACAGGCCGAGGCCCTGGAAGCAATTGCCGAGGTAGGCGCCGACCAGCGCGACCAGCACCGCCAGCAACGCGAACACTCCGGTACGGGACTTCCTGGCGGGTGGGCTCACGTCGCGACCATGACCCAGGGCGGCGCGCGTGGCAACCACCGCCACGACGACCATGACGACCATGACGACCACGACGACCACCGCGCCTGGTGCGCGATCGGCCACGTCACGCCAGGGTCAGGTCCTCGACCTCGTCCTGCACCTCCTCGGAGCGCTTGCTCGCCGAGGCCCGCATCACCTCCCCGTGGGCTGCGAGCGCAGGATGAGCGTCACCCCGCGCCAGGCCGCGATGAACGCCTCCTCCTGCCCGGCGGCCACGGTCCAGCGATAGACGACGCGGATCATGGATCGCAGGCTATCACGCGCCACGACGAGGTCCTCGTCCGCGTCGGCACGTCACCCGCTCACCCCTTGCGACCTTTTTTGCGGGTCCCTAGATCGGGGTCGGGCGTCCACACGTTGAGGCCCGCGACGCCGCGATCGCGGAGTCGCCGGGTGCACGTCGCACCCGGGACGACCCGGTCTCGCGCGTCGCTTGGACTTTACAGGAGCACGACCATGGCCACCTCTCGATCCCAGCGCGACAACGCCGAAGCCTTCGACGACCTCCTCGGCCAGCTCGTCGACGAGCTCGCCCTTCAGCCGACGATGACGCCCGAGCCCGAGCCCGAGCCCGCGCCGCCCCCGGTGGCGGTCGCCCCGGTCGCTTACCAGCCCGGGCCCGCGTACGAGCCTCCGCCCCGCCGCGATGTCATGCCGCTCGCGGTCGGCGGCGGCATCGCCGTCGCTGGCATCGCGGTCGCCCTGGTGCTGCTGTTCGGCGGCGGCGACAGTCAGCCCTCCGTCACCCAGCGGGCCGCGATCGCCGCGAGGAACGTCCCGCCCCCGCCGGTCCAGCCGGCCCCGCCGGTCGTGGTCTCCCCCGCGCCGAACCTGCCTCTCGGGCCAGGTCTCTCGGGACAGCCGGCCGACCCCGGCGCGCTCGCGCAGGTTGTCCCGCCCGCGAGCGAGCCCAAACCGATCATTCCGGCGGCCCAGCCCAAAAAGAAGATCATCAAGAAGGCCCCGGGCGAGCCCAAGCCCAGGCCGACCCCCGCCAAGCCGACCGTCGTCGATCCGTTCGGCTGACCCGTCACTCGCCGTCACTCGCCGTCACTCGCCGTCACATCGCGGCGGTGGCCCGCGTCAGGGGTGCAAGGTGTTACGACTCGGATTATCTCCGTGATCTCGTCTCGGTTTGAAGGCGTGGTTTGATGGGCGGTGGATGTGTGAGGATCTCGTGGCTGAGGTCTGCGATGGCGGCGGAGATGACGGTCTCGTCGAGGAAGGCCTGGTCGCGGGCGTCGGCGACGAGGAGGGCGGCGTGGAGGAGTTTGCTGGCGAGACGGGGGAGGCCGCGGCAGGCGCGGAAGATGAGTTCGGCGGCGGGCTCGGAGAGCAGATTGCGGGTGGCGCCGGCGGTGCGCAGGGCGTGTTC
>JAYUXQ010001243.1:0-2698 GCA_043752905.1 Nannocystis sp.
GAGGTGGTCGTGGGCGTGGCACGTGCTCGGCGGGGTGTTCGCGGCGGTCGCGGTGGTGTTCAAGCCGCATGCCTTCGTGCTCGCGCCGACGTTCATCCTGGTGTGGTGGTGGGCTCGCCGGCGCGGTGAAGCAGGCGCACAGTGGAGCGCGTGGCCGCTGTGGCTGCTCGGCGCGCTGCTCGGGCTGGCGCCGCTGCTGCTGTGGTACGCCTATCATGGCGCGCTGCCGGCGTTGATCGCGGGGTTGTTCCCGTTCCAGATCGCCCGGGAGTACGGCGAGCGGTCGCTCGGCGATACGTGGTGGGTGTGGCGCGCGGGCAAGGTGCCGCTGCAACTGGTGGCCGTGTTTCCGCTGCACGCGACCCTCGGCGTGGCGGCGGTGATCGCTTGCGGGCTGGCGCGACGAGCCGGCCGGAGCTGCGCGCCGCTGGCACCGTCGCTGATCTTTCTGGGATGGAGCGTGCTCGGCTGCGGGGTCGGCGGGCTGCGCTTCTACATCCATTATCTGCCGCAGTACCTGCCGGCGCTGGCGTTGTTGGCGGTGCACCCGGACGGGCTGGCGTTCCTGCGGGGCGGGCTGCGGCGCGGGCTGCCCTGGCGCGCGCGGCTGGTTCCGGGGGTGCTCGCGGCGACCTGCGCGGTGCTGGTGGCGGTCCTGACGATCCAGATCCCGCTCGGCAAGGCGGCGCGCGTCGACCACAAGGGCAACCCGCAAGCGCGGCTCGCCGGGGCGTACATCGCGGCCCACAGCGAGCCCGAGGACCGCGTGCAAGTGTGGGGCTGGGCGGCCTGGTCAGTGTACTTTTGGGCCGACCGGCGCGCGCCCTCGCCGGTGTTCAAGGTGCTCGGGCAGGTCACGGACTATAATCAAAACGGCCTGTTCTCGCGCTCGCACACGGCCGACTTCCGGCCCGGGCCGGCCGCGGACGCGTTGCTGGCGGCCTTTGCGAGCGACCCACCGGCGTTCTTCGTGCGCACCTTCCCGTTCTTCCCCGGGGTCCGCGAGGACCCGCTCGAGCAGTGGCCGGCGCTGAAGAAAATTTTCGCCGAGCAGTATGTGATGCGCAAGCGGTTCGGGAAGATCCGTGTGTACGAGCTGCGCTCGCGGGTGTCGCCGGACGAGCTCGAGGCGGCAAAGCGTGAGGCTCTGACCAGGCCGCTGCTCAAGCGGCGGGGGAAGACGAAGGCGAAGCCGGCGAAGGTGCTGCCGAAGCCGCCCGTGAAGACGCCGTGATCGCCGCGCTCGGGCGGAGCTCGGGCGGCTGCGCGCCGGACCGACGGGTAGCTCGGGGAGGGCACCCGCCTCACTCGTGGTAACCGAGCGCGAGGGCTGCTGGAAGGTCGCGCTGGCCGGCTGAGGTCTTCACACGCGGGCGCCTGCGTGGCAGGATGCGCGGGGCCGCAAACGAGGAACTTTTTTCTGGCGCGCGCGTGTACCCGAGGTCGGCTCCGGGCGTTCGCCACGGGCCTGTACGAATGACCAGGTCCCGGAGGACATGTCCCCGGGGCCAGGTGCGGAGGGTTTCGAGGAATGGCGCAGACGAGAGGTTCACGCGTTGGCCTGTGGGTCATGTTGCTCGCGCTCGTGGGCGCGGTGCTGTGGCTGTGGAGTCGCAAGGGCGAGGGGTTGGCGACGAGTGAGGGGATGGGGACGGTCGAGGGCGTGGTCGGGGCCGGGCCGCGGGATCGACCGGAGCAGCTCGCGGACCCGCGGCTCGCCCGGGCCGCGGTGATCTCGGGGACGATCCGCGACTCGAAGGGGCAGCCGGTCGCAGGGGCCAGGATCTGTGCGCTCGCAGGTCCAGGGCAGACCCGGGCGGACGCGCAGCCGATCTGCAGCGAGGCCGGGCGCGACGGGCACTACCAGATCGCGGGCTTGCTCGGGGTCCGGCACCGGGTCCATGCGATGGCGCCGGGCTTCATCCCGGGGGCCTATATGCGCGGGGAGGGGACCCGCCGGCGCGACACGGTCGAGCTGCGGCATGGGCAACAGGCGACCGGCGTCGACATCACGCTCGTGGGCGGCGGCGTCGAGATCCGCGGGGTCGTGTACGACCTCAGCGGCGGGCCGATCGAGGGGGCGCGGGTCAACAGCGGCGGGTTCGGGGCGGGCACCGGGATGGCGATCGCCAGCACCGGCACGGATGGTGAATTCTCGCTGTGGGTTCGGCCGGGTCGCGCGATGGTGTGGTCGGACACCGATGGCTACGCGCAGGCGTATGCCGAGGGCGTGGCGCCCGGGCATCGCTTCGAGCTGTACCTGACGCCCGAGTCGGTGGTGATCGGCAAGGTCGTGCGCGTGGGCGACGGCTCGCCGGTCGCGGACGCGGAGGTGTGGGTCGAGCGCGGCGACAGCAGCAGCATGATCATGGGCGGCAGCGGTGCGGTGTACACCGATGCCGGGGGAAATTTTCGTGTCGACGGGCTCTCGCCGGGGGCCTACAAGGCGCATGCGCTGGCCGACGACGCGCTCGGTGTCGCGGCCGCGGAGGTGGTGCTCGGGCTCGGCGAGACCTCGGAGCCGATCGTCATCCAGGCGCACCCTGCGTTTTATGCGGAGGGGCGCATGGTCGTCACGGGCGGTGGCGATGCTTGCGACGACGGCTCGGTGCATCTGCGGGACGTGACGCAGAACAGCGAGGGTTTCGGTCGCCCCGAGCCGGACGGGCAGCTGCGGGCGCGCGGGCTGCTACCGGGT
>JAYUXQ010001244.1:0-16286 GCA_043752905.1 Nannocystis sp.
CACGCCTGCGTCAGTTCGTGACCAGCTTCGGCGAGCGCGGCGTCGCCGGCAGCGTGTGCTCGAACAGCTACGACGCGTTCTTCGAGCAGGCGGTGGCGATCATCGACACCACCTGCGACGGCTTCGTGCCGCCGCCGATGTGAGCGAGCGCGAGAGCGACAGCGAGTGAGAGCGAGCGAGTGCGACAGCGACAGCGAATGAGCGGGGCGAGTTTCCTACTCTTCCGCGGTCGGCACCGGCGTTCGGCCGGGCACGAAGGGGATCGGCTTGAGCACGCCGTCGGCGGAGGTGTAGTCGAAGGCGTGGTGGCGTTCGAGCAAGGTGCCGTCGGCGAACTCGAGGCGCAGGTCGCCGGGGCCCACGGCCTCGGCCTCGGGGGTGACGACGGTGATCAGGCGGTCGTCGACGATGACGACGGCGCGGGCAGATCGCATGCCGAGGTATACGACGGCGGGTCCGTGACCGATAAAGCCGGCGCCCTCGATCCGCACGCGCGTACCGCCGTCGGCGTCGCCAGTCGCCGGACGGAGCGCGTCGAGGCGGGGCGCCTCCGGGGCACACGCGAGGGCGGCTGCCAGAAGGCATCCAAGCACGCGAAGAGCGCTCATGGCCCGTAGTGTAGGGCCATGAGCGCCTGGGTTCCAGCCCGCCGACCGGTCTTGGCTATCGGGGTTCACACGACTTCGCGACGCTTGAGCTCGCGGCGGATCTTGCCGAGCGCCTGCTCCTGGAGCTGCCGGATGCGCTCGCGGGACAGCGAGTATTGCTCGCCGATCTCCTTGAGGGTCTTCTCGCTGTCGTCGTCGAGGCCGAAGCGCTTGCGGAGGATGTCGGCCTCGATCGGGCGCAGCATGTGGATGACCTGACGGACCTGCTCGCTGATCGCCTCGGCCTCGAGGTTCTCGCCCGGGGCCACGGCGTCGGTGTCCTCGAGGAAGTCGACCACGCGGCGGTCGTCGTCGCTGGACACCGGACGGTCGAGGCTGATCGCCTGGTCGAGCAGGAGCCCGCCCATGCGCTCGATCTTCACGGCGGTGATGCCGGTCGCCTTGGCGAGCTCGTCGGTGGTGGCGTCACGACCGTTGACCATCTCCAGCTCGCGCTTGGCCTTCGCCAGCTTGTGGTACGCGTCGATCATGTGCACCGGGAGGCGCACGGCGCGGCCCTTGTCGGCGATGGCGCGGGAGATGGCGTGCCGGATCCACCAGCTGCCGTAGGTCGAGAAGCGAAAGCCCTTGCGATAGTCGAAGCGGTCGACCGCCTTCATCAGGCCGATGTTGCCCTCCTGGATGAGGTCCTGCAGGGGCATGCGGCCGTGGTTGAAGCGGCGGGCGATCGATACGACGAGGCGCAGGTTGGCCTTCACGAACGCGTTCTTGGCGTCGCGTAGGTCGTGCGCGGCGGTGCGGACGCGGGCGATGTAGGTCTCGAACGGGCGGCTGCCTTGACGGGGCACGTTGACGACGAGGCTCAGGCCCTCGCGCTTGCCCTGGTCGAGCTGCTCGAGGTCCGTGAGCAGGACCTCGGAGACGATGCCGTCGACGTCGACCTCTGACATGCGCTCGATGAGCGTGGCGCAGGCGGTGTCGTACTCGTGCTTGTTGACCCGTGTCTCGCGCTCACGAAGATTGCGGGACGCGACGCGCAGGGCCTCGACCTCGGAGCGCGGGAGGTCGTCCGCCTCGAGCTTGCTCTCGATGACGGTGGCGATCGGGTCGATGAACGGGGGATAGGAGAACAGGGCGCCCCAGTAGACGCGGCGCAGACCAGCGATGCGGGTGGCGATCGACAGCTCCTCCTCGGGGCTCATGACCCCGAGGCCGGACATCTCGCGGAAGTAGACGCCGAGGAAGTTCGGCGCCTCGTCACTGGAGCGGCGGGTCTCGGCCTCGTCGTCCTTATCCTTGGCGGGCCGCTCGACCCGGACCGCCGGAGTGCTGGCCCGCGTCTCGCCGGCGGCCTCGGGGCGCGTGCGGGGACGGGAGCGAGCAAGCCTGGGGGGAGATCCTCGAGTAACTTTGCGGCGTGCCATGACAGACCTCGTTCGTTTCGGTGGGTTGTTAGGGATTAAGGAGCGCGAGAGAATCAGAGAGAGAACCAAGTACGGGAGCTATTTGGAGCGCTCGAAGGTCGAAGATAAGACCCGTTCTCGGCATGTCCATGGGGACGGATGGGTAGCGGTTCGGGCGGGACTGGCGGATCAGCGGGCGTCGTGCCCGGGCAAACAGTTGCGCTTGCAAGTTGGACACCGTTCGCGTGCCCACTCCGGAACGACGATCTGGGGCGAAAGGTTTCAGGCGGCGAGCGGGCGGACGCGCGCTGTCCGCGGGACGGTGTGCGCTCGCCTACCGGTTCGGACGGGCATGAATCGGGCCACGTTCAAGGACCGGACGAAAAACGCTTGACGCTCCAGGGATGTTTCGTTCCTGGCAGTTCGGACCCACGAGGCCAGGCGTTGCGCACCATCGTAACTGGTGAAAGCGCCACGTTAAATTCGTGATAAATCTCAGTCGCTCACGGCGAGGATCGCAGCCCACCTGCCACCTTACCGATTGTGACGCGCGGCCATTCCCGGGCGCTGCGGACCGCCATCGGACCCTGCGCACACGTGCCGACATGACACGCGGACGCGGCCCGGCGTGGCTGTCCGCGACATCGCTGTCGTGGTCGGTGCATCGCGCGCGGCGGATCTCTCCGCTGGCGCGTCGCACGACTTCACGCGTCCGGCGTCACGCGTCTTCGCGGCGCTGGGCGACGATCCAGATCTCGGCCGAGGTCGCGCCGTAAAACCGCCCGCGGGTGTCACGACTGCCCGAGACCTCGAGCACGCGCATGCCGAGGGTCGACAGGATCTTGCCGAGCTCGTGCAGCGAGAAGGCGCGGATGAACATGTGGTGCTCGAACTGCCGGCCGTCCTCGAAGACGATCGTGCGGTGAACCTTCATGCGATTGGTGTAGTAGTTCATGTCCGCGACGTCGAGGACCAGGCAGCCGCGGCCCTGCCACCACGAACGGCACGGCATGACGGCGACCAGGTAGTCGCGGTTGAACACGTTGAGCACGAGCTTGCCGCCGGGGCGCAGGACCTCGACCAGCTCCTGAATGCACTGCCGGTTCTGCTCATCGCCCTCGAAGTAGCCGAGCGACGAGCCGAGGCAGGTGACGACGTCGTACTGGTGGTCGCGCGGGAGGGACCGCATGTCGCCGTGGAGGAGGGTGATGCCGGCCTCGGTGGCTTCGTTGCGCTGCGAGGCGCGGACCAGCTGCGACAGCGAGCAGTCGAGGCCGGTGACCATGAGGCCGAGGTTGGCGAGGGCGAAGCAGTGGCGGCCATCGCCGCAGCCGACGTCGAGCACGGTCTGCCCGGCGCCGAGCTCGGCGATCTTGCGGATGAACACGGCGTCGAGTTCGGCGCTGGCGTCCGCGTCGAGCGGGGTGATGTTGGTGTAGTGATCGCCGAAGGCGTCGTCGAACCAGCCGCGCTTGCGACCCGCGGCGGCGGCGGAGGCAGCGGCCGATGTCGGTGATGCGGGCGCCGCCGAACCGGAGGATGCAGAGGATGCGACCGCCGCGGCGACAGGCTTGCTGACGGGCGGCGCCGCCGGCTTGGTCGGCGGCGGCGAGACGGCCTTCTCGGGCGGTCGCGGCGGGGTGGCCTTCTCGGGTGGCGGCGGCGGTGCGGCCTTCTCGGCCGGTGGCGGAGGTGGCGGAGGCGGCGACGGGGTCGGCTTTTCGGCGCGCTCGGCCTTGTCGGGCGGGGGCGGCGGCGCGGCCTTCTCGATCGGCGGTGGCGCTGTGGGCTTCTCGACCGGCGGGGCCTCGACGGGCGCGGGCGCCTCGGCGACGACCGGCGTTGTGCCGCTGTGCTCGGCGTCCTCGAGCGCGTCGGCCTCGATCTCGTCCTCAACCTCGTCGGGCTCGTCGAGGACCTCCTCGGTGGGCGGGGCCGGGACCTGAGAGCCGGCGGCCATCTGCGACATCAGGTCGTCGCCGTCGTCGTCGGGGATGCCGACGCCGGGCATGCTGGCCTCGGGACTGAGGCGATCGAGCGCCTCGGCCTCGTCCTCCTCGTCGATGTCGAAGCTGCCCCGGGTCAGCGAGGGGATCACCATGCCGCTGCCCGCGGGCCTGGTCTCGGGCCTGGCCTCTGGCTTGGTCGCCGGCGGTCCCATCGGCGGCTCCTCGTCGAGCGGAGTCGTGTGCATCGGCACGATCTCGACCTCGAGGACGCTGCGCTGTGGGGTCTCGATGGGCGATGCAGTGGGCGATGCAGTGGGCGATGCAGTGGGCTGGGCTTCAGCCTCGGCGGCGGGCTCGACCGGCCTGGCCTGCGGGACAGGCTTCGAGACCTCGCGGTTGCCGGCGCGCGCGGGCGGACCGGCGGGACGCGCGGTCGCGCGACCGGTCAGCGACGGCATGCTGACGCCGGCGGGCAGCGGGACGAGCATCGAGCGCAGGCGATCGTCGATCGCGTCGAGCGACTCGCCGCCGCGGACGCGACCGCGCGGGACGCTGGTGAAGTCCAGCAGCCACTCCTCGGGTGAGACGTGCCAGGTCATCGGGTCGCGCTCCCCTCAAACAGGGCCTGGCCCATGCGCACGGCGACGGGCAGCTCGTCGATCGTCGGTCGCACGCCGCGCTGGGTCAGCAGGACGACGGTGCTTCCGAGGTGGAACACGCCGAGCTCGTCGCCCTTGCGCAGGCGCGCCGGCGGTTCGCAGATGATGCGCTGGATCTTGCGCGGGTGGGTCGCCACGGGGCGGTAGGCGCAGCTCATGTGACCGACGCCGAACGCGGCGACCATGACGACGGCCATCGCGCCGAAGTCGGTGTCGAGGTGGTGGATCAGGCGCTCGTTGACGGCGAACAGCTGGGGCTCGCGCAGCAGCGCGGCGGCGGTGACCGGCAGCAGCCGGCCCGGCACGGCGGTGACGCTGCGGACCCGGGCATCGCACGGGCAGTGCACGCGGTGGTAGTCGCGGGGGTGGAGGTAGATCGTGGTCGCGTGGCCGCCGACGTAGGGCTCCGCGGCGGCCTCGTCGGCGAGCAGCTCGCCGACGCTGTAGGCGTGGCCCTTGGCGGCGATCGTGGTGCCGTGCTCGATGAGGTCGACGCTGCGCAGGAGGCCGTCGCTCGGGGCGACGATCGCCGTCGCGTCCTCGGCCACCGGCCGCGCGCCCGCTCGCAGCTGGCGGGTGAAGAAGGCGTTGAAGCTGGCGTAGCCGTCACCGAGGTTGGCGGCGTCGACGTCCTCGAGGTCGACGTCGAAGTAACGCACGTAGGCCGAGACCATGGCTTGACTCAGGCGCCGCGGCAGACGGGTCCGTGCGGCCGCTCCGAGCGCCTTGCTGGCGGCGCTCGCTCCCCAGTCGGGCGAGGAGGCGATCACGGCGGCCGCGAGGCGGGCTCTCCAGGGAATTGCGCGATCTGGCATCCGTGCGGGACAGCGTATCCAGGCGCTGCGCGGGCCGCAAGCGCGACGGGAGCCCGCGGACGGCTGGTCCTCGCGCCCGCGAGGCGCGCTGTTGCGCGCGGGGGCTGGACGCTCCGGCCTCACGGGCCCGCGAGCGCGGCCTCGGCGGGCCAGGCCTCGAGGCAGCCGACGGCGTCGGCGACCCGGGCGACGCCGACCTCGGCCATCACGGCGCGAAGCTCGTGGGTGATCCGCAGGCAGGCGCCGGGCTCGGCGAAGTTGGCGGTGCCGACCTGAACACAGCGGGCGCCGGCCATCAGGAACTCGAGCGCGTCCTCGCCGCTTAGCACGCCGCCCATGCCGCAAATGGGAAGATCCGGGAAGGCGCGGGCGACCTGGTGGACCATGCGCAGGGCGATCGGCTTGATCGCCGGACCGGAGAGGCCGCCGTACGTGGTGGCGATCCTGGGTCGGCGGCGGCGTACGTCGATCGCCATGCCGGTGATCGTGTTGATCATCGATACGCCCATCGCACCGGCCTGACGCACGGCGTCGGCCATGGCGACGATGTCACCGGCGTTGGGGGTCAGCTTGACGACGATCGGAGCGGCGCTGACCTCGACGCACGCGCGGGTCAGGCGGTGGGCGACCTCGGGGACGGTGCCGAACTCGATGCCACCGTGCTTGATGTTGGGGCAGCTGATGTTGAGCTCGAGCGCGTCGATCCCGGGGGCGTTGCCGAGGGTGCGGGCGCACTCGATGTAGGTGGGGAAGTCGGTGCCGAAGAAGTTGACCCACACCGAGATGCCGAGATCTCGCAAGAACGGCAGCTTCTCGCCGAGGAAGGCCTGGGCGCCGACGTTCTCGAGGCCGATCGAGTTGAGCATGCCGGCCGCGGTCTCGCAGATCCGCGGGAGCGGGTTGCCGTGACGCGGGAGCGGCGAGATCCCCTTGGTCGACAGGCCGCCGAGGGCCCGGAGGTCGGTGAAGGCGGCAAACTGCTGGCCGTAGGCGAAGCAGCCCGACGCGGCCAGCAAGGGGCTCTGGAGGCGCAGCGGGCCAAACTCGCAGGCGAGGTCGATCCGCGTGGCGTCGATCGCGATCGGGCGCGCGCCGCTCATCGGGGCACCTGGCTTTTGGGACATGTGGCTCGCTGCATCATGGCCAGCGCACCTGGCGGGCGTCGAACACCGGGCCGTCGGTGCAGCAGTAGCGGTACGGTTTGGGGCCGTGAACGGGTACGGCGCAGCCGAGGCACACGCCGAAGCCGCAGGCCATGTTCTCCTCGAGGCACAGGAGGGTCTCGACGCCGTGCTCGAGGCCGAGGTGGCGCACCGCGGCGAGCATCGGCGTGGGGCCACAGCTGAGGATCCGGACCCGCTCGCCGGTGTCGCGGGCGCGGGCGAGGCGCGGGCGCAGGGCGTCGGTGACGCGGCCGCGGACGCCGAGGCTACCGTCCTCGGTGGCGAGCTGAGTGGCGATGTCCCAGGCGGCGAAGTCGTCGAGCATGACGAGGTCGCTGCGATCGCGGCCGCCGTAAAACAGCTCCTGATGGCCAGCGAGGCCGGCGGCCGCGGCGACGCGCGCTTGCAGATGCAAGGGCGGCAGCCCGACGCCACCGGCGACCAGCAGATCGCGGATGTCGGCGGAGGGATCGGGGAAGCCGACGCCGAGCGGGCCAGTGACGGTCATCGGATCGCCGGGACGCAGGCTCTGCATGCGGCGGGTGCCGAGACCGTAAGGCTTGGCGAGGATCGCCAGACGCGGGCCCTCGGCGTGCAGCACCGAGAAGGCGCGTGGGTTGAGCAGCTCGCGGCCCCAGGCGCCGCGCAGCATCACGAACTGGCCCGGTCGCGCGGCGGCGACGGGGGTCGGCGCGTCGGCCTCGAGCTCGAGGGTGAAGTAGCCGCCGCCGAGCCGGGTGTTGGCCGTGACGCGCGCTTCAAACTGAGCCGCGGACATGCACGGGGCATAGGCCAGCGCGGGCCGGCACGTAAAGCACAAACGCCCGCGACCGGCGCGCAAACCGACGTGACCTTGCGCGGTGGGAGATCGCCGCGAGGCGCCTCCTGACGATCTCTCAGGGCGCCTCAGTACTTGGCCAGGCGCCAACGGTCTGCCTGAGCAGCTCGGCGAGCTCGCGGGCGAGGCCACCCTCGCGACCCTCGTCGCCGAGGCCGAGGCCGGTGTCGGCGCTGGTGACGAGGACCTGGCGCGGCTTGATGCCGAGGCTCTTTGCGATGCCGCCGCTGATGACCCCGCGCTCGTGCTTGCTGAGCTTGTCGGCCTTGGTCGCACACACCAACACGGGCAAGGCGCGCGTGTTCATAAAGTTGAGGAGGGCGTGGTCGTGGTCACTGACGTCGCGGCGACAGTCGATCAGCAGGACCAGGCCGCGCAGGACGGTGCGGCCCTGCAAGTAGCCCTCGATCATCGGGCCGAAGCCGTCGCGCACCGACTGCGGGGTCTTGGAGTAGCCGTAGCCCGGGAGGTCGGCCCAGCGAAACTCGAAGTCGCCGTGCCTGTCGTGGCGCAGCTGCATCTTGAAGAAGTTGAGCAGCTGGGTGCGGCCGGGCGTGCGGCTGACGCGGGCGAGGCCCTTCTGGTGGGCAAAGGCATTGAGCAGGCTCGACTTGCCGACGTTGGAGCGGCCGGTGACCGCGATCTCGGGGAGGTCACCGTCGGGGGCGTCGCGCAGCTTGGGCGCGCTCTTCTCGAAGCTGGCCTGGACCAGACGCCAGCCGGCGGGAGAGGACTTGGTCTGGGCGGTCGTCACGGGGGCGGGAGCATAGACCATGGGGCGCGCGATGACCCGGGCCTGTACAGAACGCGAGGCTTTTGTAAGGCTCGTGCGGCATGGACATCTACGGACTGACCGGCGGGATCGGCAGCGGCAAGTCCGCGGCCGCGGCGTACTTCGAGGACTGCGGGATCCCGGTGGTGTCGGCCGACGAGCTGTCGCGCGTGGTGGTGACGCCGGGCAGCGAGGGCCTCGCTGCCGTGGTCGCGCTGTTCGGCGAGGGCGTGCTGTCCCCGCAAGGCGAGCTCGACCGCCGCAAGCTCGGCGCGCTGGTATTCAAAGATCCGTCGTTGCGCGTGGGCCTCGAGGGGATCTTGCACCCGCGGATCCGCGACTGCTTCCAGGACGTGCTGGCGGCGCTCGAGGCGACCGGGAATCCGATCGTGGTCTACGAGGTGCCGCTGCTGTTCGAGAACAGCCTCGAGAAGCAGATGAAGGCGGTGATCCTGGTCAGCGCGCCCGAGGACGCCCGGATCGCCAGGGTGATCACCCGCGACAAGCTCTCGGCCGAGGACGTGCGCGCCCGCATGGCCGCGCAGATGGACGACAAGACCCGGCGCTCGCGCGCCACCCACGTGCTCGAGAACGACGGCGACCTCGCCCACCTGCATGCACAGATCGACGTGTTGCTGGCCAAGATCCTGCCGCGCAAGCCGGCCCCGCCCCCGCCTCCGCCGCCCAAGCTCAAGCCGCGCTGACGGACCCCTGTTGTACGCTCACACGCGTGATGACCCAGGCCCCTGCCCTGCCGCTCGCCGGCACCACGATCCTCGATGTCTCGCGCATGCTGCCGGGCGCCGTGCTGGCGCGCTCGTTGCTCGACCTCGGCGCGCGCGTGATCAAGATCGAGGACCCGCGCAGCGGCGACCTCATGCGCCTGGCGCCGCCGTTGGTCGGTGGGATCGGGGTCGGGTTCTGCGTGTATTTTCGCGGCGCCGAGTCGGTCGGGCTCGACCTGCGTGAGGCCGATGGGGTGGCGGCGCTGCGCCAGCTGGCCCGCGGCGCCGACGTGCTGATCGAGAGCTTTCGCCCGGGTACGATGGACCGCTTCGGGTTATCCGCTGCGACGCTGCGCGCGGACAACCCCCGGCTGGTGCAGTGTTCCCTGCCCGGCTTTCTCGGCAACGCGGAGGTCGGGCACGACCTCAACTTCACGGGCATGACCGGCTTCCTGCGCGCGGTGACGGAGCACGGGATCCCGGCGCTGCAGATCGCCGATGTAACATCCGGCATCCTGGCGAGCGCGGCGATCCTGGCCGCGCTGCTGCAACGCACGCGGACCGGCGTCGGCTGCGAGCTGCGCCAGCCGCTGCTCGCAGGCCCCCTGCCCTTCGTCACCTGGACGGCGGCCGAGGCCGCAGCCGGCGGCGGCGGGATGGCGAGGGCGATGCTCGGCGGCGCGATCGCGGCGTATCGCTGCTACCGCTGCGCCGACGGGCTCGAGCTCTCGGTCGGCTGCCTCGAGCCGAAATTCTGGATCGCGTTCGCTACGCTCGTCGGTCGCCCCGAGCTCGCCGGCACCGGCCTCGACCCCGGACCCGCGGGCGCTGCGACGGCGGCCGCGATGCAGACCTGGCTCTCGGGACAGCCCCGCGAACACTGGATGACGCTGCTTCACGGGCGATCTCTGCCGGTGTGGCCGGTGCATGGCACCGAGGAGGCGGCGAGCGAGCCGGCGCTCGCGCTGTTGCGCGAGGCGACGCCGATGCCGGACGGCAGCACGCTCGACCTGCCGGGGCCGTGCTTGCCCGGACTCGGCCAGACACCCGCGAACCCGGCACCCGCGCTCGGGGCCCACACGCGCTCGGTGCTCCAGGAATTCGGCGTGGATCCCGAAGTGGTCGCCCGACTGGCGTGACCTTCGGTTCATGCCCGGGGCGCACGCGGCTCAGCGGTGCGCAGCCTCGGACTTCTTGTGCATGACGTTTTTGAACATGCCGAGGGTGCGGTCGAGGCTCTCGATGGTGTCGAGGAGGTTCTTGCCGTCGCTGCGGGCGAGGTCCTGTTCGGCGCGCATGACGACGGACTCGGCCTTGGCGATCGCGTCGCGGCCGAAGCGGGTGCCGCTCATGGCGTCCTGGACCTGCGGGAACAGGCCGCGGATCGTGTCGATGAGCTTCTCGGCGTGCTGGCGGCGGCGCTCGCTCTCCTCGGAGGCGCGCAGCTCGATCATGTAGCTCTGCGACTGCCTGACCAGGTCGTTGAGCTCGTCCTCGGTGAGGCCCGAGGTGGCGGTGACGGTGATGCTCTGCTCGCGGCCGGTCTCGAGGTCCTTGGCGCTGACGCTGACGATGCCGTCGACGGAGATCGAGAAGGTCACCTCGACCTCGACCTGGCCGCGTGGCGCGCGGCGTAGACCGCTGAGGATGAACTCGCCGAGCATCTCATTCTCGGCCGCCTTGTCGCTCTCGCCCTGCAGGACCAGGATCTTCACGGAGGTCTGGTTATCGCGCACGGTCGTGAAGACGTGGCCGGCGCGGGTCGGGATCGTGGTGTTTTGTTCGATGAGGCGGTGGAAGTAGCCGCCGACGATCATGATGCCGAGGCTGTGCGGGGTGACGTCGAGGAGGAGCAGCTCGGGGGTGTTGTCGATCAGCGCGGCGGCCTGGATCGCTGCGCCGAGGGCGACGACCTCGTCGGGATGGACGCCCTTGCACGGCTCGATCGCGAAGAACTCGGCGACCTTGCGCTGGACCATCGGCATGCGGGTCATGCCGCCGACGAGCACGACGTCGTCGAGCTCACCCTTGTCGAGGTTGGCGCTCTTGAGGGTCCTGGCGCAGATCTTGATCGTGTCCTCGATCAGGTCCTCGGTCAGATCCTCGAGCTGCTGCACGGTCAGCTTCTCGTGCATGTGGAACACCTTGCCGGCGGGCGTGGTGTGTAAAAACGGCAGGTCGATCACCGTGTCGCGCACGTTGGAGAGCTCGCAGCGGGCCTTCTCGGCGGCGTCCTTGAGCCGCTGCATCGCCATGCGATCCTCGCGGATCGCCACGCCGGTGTCCTCCTCGAAGGTCTCGATCAGGTATTGCATGACCCGCAGGTCGAAGTTCTCGCCGCCGAGGAAGGTGTCGCCGGCGGTCGAGATGACCTCGAAGACGCCGTGGCCGATGTCGAGGATCGAGACGTCGAAGGTGCCGCCGCCGAGGTCGTAGACGGCGACCTTGCGCTCGAGGTTCTTGCCGAAGCCGTAGGCGAGCGCGGCGGCAGTCGGCTCGTTGATGATGCGGATGACCTCGAGGCCGGCGATGCGGCCGGCGTCCTTGGTCGCCTGGCGCTGGTTGTCGTTGAAGTAGGCGGGGACGGTGATGACGGCCTTCTCGACCGGGCCGCCGAGGTACTGCTCGGCGATCATCTTCATCTCGGCGAGGATGAAGGCGGAGGTCTCGGGGACGCTGTAGACGTGCTCGCGGATCTTGAGGCGGATGTCGCCGTGCGGGCCCTCGACGATGGTGTACGGGCAGGTCTGCGCGACGGTGCGGCCCGCGGTGGAGTTCCACTTGCGGCCGATCAGGCGCTTGGCGGCGTACACGGTGTTGACCGGGTTGGTGACGACCTGCCGCTTGGCGAGGTGACCGACCAGGCGCTTGCCGCTCTCCGAGATCGCGACCATCGACGGCGTGGTCCGATACCCGCCCTTGTTCGGGATGACCTTGGGTACCCCCTGCTCGACGATTGCGACGCAGGTGTTGGTGGTGCCCAGGTCGATGCCGACGACGTACTCCATGGCGGGAGGGTTACGATACAACGTCGCCGCGGGCACCGCCCGTTTGCGGCAAATCGGCCGTCAGAGGCGGTCTCCCGGGCGTGCGTGGGGGCACGGGGGCCGCTGACTTCAGACGCCTGTCGGACCTGGAGCCCGCGGGGGATCCAGCGCGATCAGGTCGCAGGCATCCGGGTCGACGGGTCCACGACCGCATGTCCGGCCTCGGTCAGCTGGCCGACGTAGCAGGCGCAGCGACGCGGGTCGGCGAGGTGCGAGTGGGCCGCGCATGCGCGGTGGAACAGCTCGACGAGCACGGCGGCGAAGCGACCGATGTGCTTGCCGTAATAACGATCGGGGTGCAGGCGCTGGGCGACGACCAGATAGGCGCGGCGTATGGCTGCTTGATCGCAGGTCGGGGCGAGGCCGAGGCGCTGGAAGTGGGTCCGTCGATCGCCACAGGCCCACAGCTCGAGCAGCCAGCGCTGCTCGTCGACCGCGATCTCGAGGTCGGCGCGCACGCGCAGCGCGAGGTCGTCGAGGGCGAGCGCGTCGAGGCGAAAGCCGAGCCCGCGCGGGCCGTGGTCCCGCAGGTGGCGCTGCTCGAGCCAGCGCAGCAGGTGTTTCGGCTCGCTGGTGGGTCCGCCGTGCGGGACGCGAGCGGTGGCCGGGCTCGCCATCATCGCCATGCAGGCGAAGCTCGAGCGGGGCGGTCGGCCGCGGGTGCGCGCCAGTCCGGGTCCGGCGGCGGATTCGCCGAGGGCCGCGGTGTCGATCGCGGTCGCGGCCCAGCCGTCGCGCGCGCCGACCAGCTCGGGTTGCACAAGGCACAGGGCCCGCGGCCCGCTGCGGCGGTCGCCGGTGCGGAGCGGGCTGGTGGACAGGTACGGGACCATGGCGAAAGCGAGCGTAGCCGAGGCGCGCGTTCGCCCGGTGCTGGATCCAGGTCGGAGAGAGGTGCGAAGCGTGAGGATCCGCCGGGGACCCGGGAGCAGGCGGGCCTATGTGCCGTCGACGACGTAGGCGGCGAGGTCGAGGTGGAAGTGGTTGTGGTGCGCGCGGTCGAAGTTGGGGGTGAGGACGACGTTGAAGACCTGCTCGGCGACGAGGCGGCGGGCGACGGCGCGGAGGAACTGGCCCTCCTTGTGGGTCGGGGCGTCGGGGCCCCTGCCGTAGTACTTTTGCACCGAGATCTCGCGGCCGCCCCGGAGCTTGAAACGCTTGACGTCGATCGCGTTGGCGAAGCTGTGCTGGCTGACCCAGCCGGCGTAGGCGGCGATCTGCCGGCAGTTGTAGGTACCCATCTGCTCGATCGAAACGACCTGGCGGCCGAACAGGCGCTCGGCCTCCTCCTGCACGATCGCCTCGAAGGCCAGCAGCGCGCGCGCGACGCCACAGGTGACCCGCGGGCTGCTGCTCCAGCGGATCTTGGCGGGGCCGCGGCGGTAGACGACGACCTGCCTGGCGCCGCACAGGAACTCCTTCGAGCCGTTCCAGTGCATCTTGAGCGGAGAGGCCTTGAACTCGGCGGTGGCGTCGGTCAAGGCGGACTCGCAGCCGGGGATCGGCGTGGGCGGGAGGTTGAACTCGGAGATCCCGGCGACATCGAAGCCGGGGTCGACGGCGGGCTCGGGGGCGGCCTCGACGGCCGGGGGCGGTGCGGCGGGCTCCGGCGGCGGGGCGCACAGCGCGAGCAGGCCGGACAGGAGCGGTTTCACGAGCGCGGACGCGAGGTCGATGCGGAGCACGGTGCATGGAGACGCAGCAGGAGGCCTCGACGTTCTCTCCGGCGACGCGTCGGTTATCATCGGCCGGCCGCATGCGAGGATCCGACGCACTGGCCGCCCTCGGGCTCGGCTTTTTTGTGATGGCCGCCGCTTCCGGCTGCCGGCCGAAGGAGCTCGAGAACCCGGTCGACGAGAAGACGCTGAGGCCGCGCTCGGCGATCTCACCGGCGGCGGACCGACTCATCGATGGCCTGATGAACAACCGGGTCGGCGACCTGCACCGCTGGATGACGCCGGGGCTCCAGGGGCAGGTGCGGCTCGACGACCTCACGGCGACGAGCCAGCGCCTGCGCGAGGGCTACGGCGCGGTGATCGGGATCCGTGAGGAGCGCGTGCACAGGGAGGGCGCGCTGGTCTGGTACTCGGGGCTGGTCGTGCATGCGCACGGGATCGCGGGCAGCCCGGATCGGCGGCACCACCAGCGCATGGTCCTCTATCAGTTCGCGCTCGCGGGTGACAAGCTCGACCGGTTGCTGGTGCGCGAGCACCTCGACGTCAAGGCCCTGCAGGCGCCGGCCCGCCGCTACACGCTGGTGACGCGCGTGCACTTCGTCAGCACCGGCGAGTGGATGGTCTCGCACGGCGGGAAGCGGCGCGCGACCAATTATCACCACGGCAGCCGCGGGCAGCGTTACGCGTACGACATCGTCGTGCAAAAGGGCGGGCGTCAGCGCAGCGGCGACCAGAACCGCGACTACTTCTGCTACGGGATGCCCGCGCTGGCGCCGGCGCCTGGCACGGTGTTGCAGGCGATCAACGACGTACCGGAGAACCAGCCGGGCACGCGCGGGCGGGCCGGCGGCAACGGGGTGGTCCTCGATCACGGCTTTGGCGAATACTCGGCGATCTGGCACATGGTGCCCGGCAGCGTGACGGTCAAGGCGGGCGACAAGGTCGAGCTCGGCCAGCAGCTCGGCAAGGTCGGCAACTCGGGGCGCAGCACCGGGCCGCACATCCACTTTCAGGTGTCGAGCGACCCGTTCCCGGAGAGCGGCAAGCAGATCGGGCTGCAAGCGCCGTTCGTCGATTTCTACGTCGACGGCTTGTGGTACCCGCGCAAGATGCCGGTGCGCGGCGACCGTGTGCGACGCAGTAAGCTCTAGGCGACGGCGGTCAGCGAGGCGGCTCCGTCGCGCGCGGGTGGGCCTTCTCGTAGATGTCGGTGAGGTGGCCGAGGTCGAGGTGGGTGTAGCGCTGGGTCGTCGACAGGCTGGCGTGGCCGAGCATGCTCTGGATGCTCCGCAGGTCGCAGCCCGACTCGAGCAGGTGGGTGGCGAAGCTGTGGCGAAGGCCGTGGGGGCCGATGCGCGCGCGGGTGCCGGTCGCCGCGCAGCGTCGGTATACGAGCGCGCGGATGCTGCGCGTCGACATTCGCAGGCCCTTCTTCGAGAGGAACACCGGGGCGGCGACGCGGGCCTGGCCCTTGCGACCTGTCTCCGGGGACAGCTCGGCAGGCACGAGGGCGTCGCGCACGGCGAGCCAGGCGCGCAGGGCCGCGGCGCCGGCGGTGCCGAGGGGGACGATGCGGTCCTTGCCGCCCTTGCCGCCGACGACGCGCAGGCTGAGGTCGTCGCCCGACCATACGAGGTGGCCGAGATCGAGGCCGGCGCACTCGCTGACGCGCAGGCCGGCGCCGTAGAGCACCTCGAGGATCGCGCGGTCGCGCTGTCCGGTGGGGCCGTCGGCGTGACCGGGGCCGTCGATCATCGGGCCGATGTCCTCGACCGGCAAGGCGACCGGCAGGCGCACGCGCTGCCTGGGGCGGCGGACCAGCGCGGCCTCGTTGTCGGCGACGAGGTTTCGCAGGCGCATGAACTCGCCGAAGCTGCGCAGGGCGGAGAGCTTGCGCGCCATGGTGCTGGCCTGGACGGCGCCGTGGAGGTCGGCGAGGTCGCTGCGGATCTCGCGGAGGTTGAGGTCGGTCGGGACCGCGGCGCGGCCGCGGCGGGCCTCGACGCGGGCGATGAAGTCCTCGATGTCGCGCCGGTAGGCCCGCGACGTGTGCGGGGAGACTCGCCGCTCGCTCTCGAGGTGGACCAGGAAGCTGTCCATGGCGGCGCGCATGGACTCCGGTGTAGGGCCAGGCGAGGCGAGAGGCAAGATCCTCGCAGTTCGACGGGAGTTACTCGCAGGCGAGCTCGGTGTCGACGACGGCCTCGCGCGCGCGCAGGGCGAGGATGTCAGGGCAGTCGTCGGCGTCGAGGGCCGCGCCGGTGGCGTTGACGTGGTCGCCGCGGCGAAAATACTCGTTGAGGGCCAGCGGGGCGAGCGAGGCGACCTTCGTGTCGCTGACATCGAGGCCGTGCAGGAGCTTGAGGGCGCTCAGCGCGGCGAGGTCGGCGACCCGGGTGCCGGCGAGGTCGAGCGTCTCGATCGCGGTCCAGTTGACGGCGGGGGCCAGCGAGGCAACGGCGGTGACGCTGGCGTCGAGCGTCACGAGGTCGACCAGCGGGGCGAGCGGGCCGAGGTCGGTGATCGCGGTGCCGTGGATGTTGAGGTCGGTGAGGCCGACCACGGTGGCGAGCGCGGCGAGGTCGGCGTCGTCGAAGGCTGCACCGCCGAGGTCGAGCTTGCGCAGGGCTG